>JALSZC010000321.1 GCA_027059605.1 Ghiorsea sp.
CTTCCTTTGCAGTAGTAGAATGTCGTACCTGCACCTTATCTTGCTTAGCTTGGCGTTGCTGCAATATTTCAGCAGTGCTTTTCATGGAAGCTTTCTCGGTTGATTCTTTCATATCCAAGCTATGCATGACTTGATCAAGCAACTGTGTCGCAGCCTTTAAATCTTCAGAAGCATCTTTAAGCATACGTTCAACTTTTTTACGTTGCGCTGATTGCTGAAACCACATCACCCACAACCCTGCAATCGCCATCACCATTAATGCATCCAAAGCAAGGTTAAATACATCACTTCCCATTACACACCCCCTTCGGCAGTAAGGTTTAAATGCCCTCGCAAACGCATCACCATTTGGCTATGTACTTGTGACACACGCGATTCAGTCAACCCCAATACCAAGGCAACCTCTTTCATGGTAAGCTCTTCATAATAATATAAACTTAGTAAAATCGCTTCACGTTTGGGCAGTTGTTCAATGGCATCTGCAAGTTTATCAACAAACTGACCAATCGCTGTTTGGTGTTCAGGGCTCTGCCCACTATCACCTGCAATAATGTCCAATACATGTAAGTCATCGTCATCACCACGAACGGATGGTAAATCATCAAAATAAACCACAGACATCGAGCGAACTTGATCCAACTTCTGCCTATAGGAATCAATATCCATCTCAAGAAACTCAGCAATTTCTTTTTCTTCAGCGGGGCGACCATAGCGTTGCTCTAACTCTTGAAATGCCCCTTGCAATGACTTGGATGTATCACGCAAGCCTCTTGGCATCCAATCAAAGGTGCGCAGATAATCAATCATCGCACCACGTACACGATAAGCAGCAAAGGTTTTAAACAACACTTCTTTGCTGGCATCAAAACGTTGCGCACCATCCAATAACCCTAAAACACCTGCATCAATCATATCATCCAACTCAATGGATGCTGGTGTTCGCCGCATCAATTGGTCTGCATGATAACGAATCATGGGCAAGTACTCCTGCAATAAAGCTTCAGGGTTACCCAGATTGCTATTGGCTTCGTATGTTGAAGCTGCTGTCACTGAATATGTCCTTTTTGTTGATTGCCTTTGGGTAGAATATCATTCAACCAAGCCAGCAAGAAACCAATCCATCCACCACCAATAGCAAGCACACCCATACGATACAAACAATCACTAAAGCTAATGTCATTAAACATACATACAGCAAAAGCTAGCCCTGCACCTGCTAAAGCACCTGAAATTGTTGATTGTGATAATGTCATGATGATTTCTCCTTTGCATTGGCATCAACATTCATGCCTTCATTTAAACTATGTTCCCAAAAGAATTGTAAGCCACCATTGCGCGTCATATCCCGCTCTCTAGCTAATATATTGGTGAGCACCATATCCAAGGTCTGACGCATCACTGGTGCATCTTGCGCACTCAAAAGCTTTTGCCCTTGTACGGCTTCACGCACATCAGGCGAATGGGGTAAGTTGCCCACATAATCCAAATGCACATCCAAATAACGGTCTGCAACGGATAACAAACGCTTAAATGCGACTTGTGCATCAAAAACTTCTGCTTGATTGACTGCCACCATAAACCTGCGCATATTTCTTTGTCGTGATAACACTTTGATTAAGGCATAGGCATCGGTTAATGAGGTTGGGTCTGGGGTAAGCACCACCAATGC
This sequence comes from Ghiorsea sp., assembly GCA_027059605.1. Lineage (GTDB taxonomy): Bacteria > Pseudomonadota > Zetaproteobacteria > Mariprofundales > Mariprofundaceae > Ghiorsea. The sequence continues at coordinate 1,670 of JALSZC010000321.1, forward strand.
TGATTCTGATGCTGATACAAAGTACAATACATTATCACCAATACCTGCTGCGGCATCAATCAATACCAAATCATAATCTGAGGAAATACGGCGCATTTCATCCATCATCACTTGCTGTTGCTCGGCATCTAAAGCTGTAAGCTCATACAAACCACTGCCACCAGGTAACACATCAAAACCAGCTCTTGCGGGTACAATTAAATCGCTTAATCCTTTCTCACCACGCACCAACTCTAACAAAGAGCCTTTGGGTGAAATACCCAACATCACATCTACATTTGCCAAACCCAAATCTGCATCCAACAGCAATACCCGCTGTCCTTTTTTTGCAGCATACTCGGCTAGATGAACCGAAAAAAATGTCTTACCCACACCACCTTTACCGCTACAAATGGCAATCACACGTGGTACTTCATTTCCAACACTCATGTGATGCTCTCCTCTTCAAATTCTTCTTGCTGCTTATGATGTTTTACCAAAATCGCAGTCAATGCCTTTGGACTTAACCAGCCCATTTGCCCTGGAACTTCAGCACCAAAACTACAATACGACATTGGCATTCGTGATGCCTCTGCCCAATTGACGATTTTACCTGGGCGGGTTGTCTCATCGAGCTTGGTGAAGGCGATTTGTGTCATTTCCATAGCTTGCGCACGTTTTAACATCATCAAACCATCTGCTTCATCCAAGCTTGCTGGCATCACGATAGTGCGGTGCGTACAAGCTAGCTTTTCCCATAATGCCATTTGCGAACGCAATACCGACGCATGCCGATTGTTCCAACCTTCACTATCAATAAGCACAAGCTGTGCCGTTTTTGTCGCTTGATGAGCACGCTCTGCATCTTCTTGATTTCTAATGATAAATAGAGGTATGCCCAGCACCTCAGCATAAGCATTGAGCACTTCGCTACCGCCAATGCGTTGGGTGTCTGTCGTCATCAAAGCAACGGATATACCTTTAAGGCTGTAATGTGTGGCAAGTTTAGCTGCAAGCAGTGTTTTGCCTGCACCATTAGGTCCTGATAATAAAACAACCCTACGCTCCTGCTTAGCAGAAAAAGCTTTAGCCCAGCGTAATGTGCCCAGTGTAACAGGCTGATGTTTGGCATAGGCATCTGCCATTTCAAAAGCATTGATGGGTGATACGCCCATAGCCAATAAATGGTCAAACGCAGTTTGCACATGTGCTTTGCTAATCGCTTGCCTATATTGCTCAACATCACGGTTGCCCAAGCTTGCAGCAATCTTTTCTAAGCGTTGCATGGATGCTTCCAAATTCACCTGAACAGCAGCATCTACAGTAGGCTTGGAAACTACGGTGCTCTTCACAGCATCTTCAAGCTCATTATCCAATGCTGCATGCACACGCCATTCTTTTTCACCCTTGGCATTCACAGCTTCAATTCTATCCAAAATAACAGCATCAGAACCAAAGTCTTCTCGAACTAAGGCAAGTGCTTCATGCATTTTCGGGGCTGAAAAAACTTTAATTTGCATCGTTTAAGCTCAACTTACTTAATGTGCGCACACTGATTCTTGAGGGAATCTCAGCGACTGAAATCACGGCTACACGAGACATCACCTTACTCAAAGATGAAGCCAAATGTGGACGCAATACTGGGGTGGTAAGTAATACGGGGACATCCACTTGCTGTTGGGCTGCAATTTCAGTAAATCGCGTAATAAAACGCTGCCATTGATTGAAATCCAAAGGTAAGTTCATGGTGCCTGCAGGTGCCTGCGCTAGGCGTTCAGACATATTCTGCTCTACAGCAGGGTCTATGGTGAATACAGCAAGTTCATTTTGTTCATCCAAATAACGCTCTACGATACTGCGCCCAAGTTTTAACCTTACCTTTTCCACCAATGCCAACATATCTTTTTGCTCATTCAAGCCATCGGCAATGGTTTCAATAATCAATAACAAATCACGTATTGGCACCCACTCTGACAACAAGCGCTGCAGTATATTTTGTAACAAACCATACGATACTTGTGCAGGTACAATCTCATCCACTACTTTAGGATAACGCTCGCTTAACATCTCCACCAACTCACGCGTTTGTGCTCTATCCAACATCTCGGCAGCATGCACACGAAGAATCTCCGTGATATGCGTAACCACAACAGTGACAGGCTCTACCACAGTGTATCCCGAAAGCTCTGCTTGCTGACGTTTATCTTGGGTAATCCATAATGCAGGCAAACCAAATGCAGGTTCTTGGGTAGGCACACCTTCCACACGCATACCTGCAACCTGACCTTCAAGAGCAAGCAAGTTGCGTGGGCGAATTTCACTGCGTCCAACTTCTGCTCCGCGAACCAATACCCGATAGTCACCCACACCCAACTGCAAATTATCTTTGATATGTACGGGTGGTAATACAAAACCAATCTCTTGCGCAATTTGACGGCGTACGGTTTGCAAGCGTTCAAGCAAGTTACCATCGCCAGAGCCTTCAACCAAATCAATCAAACCATACCCCACTTCCAAGCGCACAGGGTCAACCACCAATAAATCTGACATAGGTTGCTCTTCTTCTTTTTTAGGGGCTTCAATAGCTTCAGCATTAACATCAGGTTTCGCCGCTTTTTGATTCAATGCTGTTTGTAAATACCAACCCGTGAAACCAAGCCCTATTGCCAACATCATAAAAGGAATAAAAGGAAGACCTGGCACAAAGCTCATAAATAACATGGCACCTGCTGCCACATAATGTACCCTAGGATGTGCCGTGAACTGGTCAGTCATTTCAATCGACATGGTTGCACCACTACCTGCTCGCGTAATCACAATACCTGCAGCAGTCGAAATAATCAGTGCAGGTATTTGGGATACCAAACCATCACCCACTGTCAAAATACTGTACACGTTAATCGCATCACTCATGGACATACCTTGTTGCGCTGTACCTATAATCATACCCGCAATCAAATTGATTGCTGTGATAATCAAACCTGCCACAGCATCACCACGCACAAATTTTGCTGCACCATCCATAGAACCATAAAACTCAGCTTCTCTTGCCACATCTTCACGGCGTTGTCGGGCTTGTTCCTCACTAATCATTCCCGCATTTAGGTCGGCATCAATCGCCATTTGTTTACCAGGCATGGCATCCAAGGTGAAGCGTGCTGCAACCTCTGCAATACGCGTTGAACCCTTGGTAATCACGATAAAGTTAATCAATACCAATACAATAAAGATAATTAAACCAACAACAGTATTGCCACCAACGACAAACTGACCAAAACCTTCAATCACATGCCCTGCTGCTGCCGTACCCTCCTGCCCGTGTAATAAAATAAGACGTGTAGTGGCAACATTGAGTGAAAGGCGAAATAATGTGGTTAAGAGTAATAACGATGGGAAAATCGAAAATTCCAATGGTTTAAGCACATAAATAGCAGTTAGAAGAATCAAGACACCTGCTGCAATATTAATCGCCAACAAAAAGTCCATCATCCAAGTTGGCAATGGAACCATCATAATCATGATGACTGCCAATACACCCACCGCCAACATGACATCAGTATGTTTGCTCATGCGTTGTAATGTTAGGGTTGCGCTAGCCAACATAAATCATGTACTCCTCATTTCATTTTAAAGACTTCAGCCAAAATCACCGCCACTGCTTCAAATAACTCTTCAGGGATTTCATAACCAATCTCTACCTGCTTAAACAAGGAACGCGCCAAAAGTTTATTTTCACGCACCGGCACACCACTTTCCTTAGCTAACGCTTTAATTTTTAATGCAATATTATCTTTACCTTTGGCAATAACCTTGGGCGCACCACCACCCTGAGTGTCATATTTTAGTGCCACGGCAAAATGCGTTGGGTTGGTAATCACCACATCAGCTTTGGGCACATCTGCCATCATGCGATTTTGTGCTTGTTCCATTTGAATTTGACGAATTTTAGCTTTGAGTTGTGGGTCGCCATCGCTCTCTTTATGTTCATCACGTACTTCTTTCATCGACATTTTCATGGATTTTGCATGTTCCCAGCGTTGATAAATCACGTCCGCTAAAGCAATCACAAAGAAAAAGGCAGCCACCAGACCTATAATCGATAAGCTTCCTTGCACCAGTAGTGATGCGATATCCCCCACACTTTTACGCGAACTATGAATAGCAGGGTCAAACAAGTCTGAAACCACAGTCCAACAAATAAAACTAATCACGGTTAGCTTGGTGATTGATTTAATAAACTCCGCCACTGATTTGCTGGAAAACAATCGCCCTAAGCCTTTCATTGGACTCACTTTTTCCATTTTTGGTTGTATGCTTTCAAAGGTAAACACAGGACCTGTCACCAAAAACACCACCAACATCCCAAGCAATACCATGGGGATAGCAATGGGCAGCACAAATAACGCAACTTCCATGGACAAATCAATAAGCAGGGTCTGCATACCCTCTGCTGTCATATCCACCACGACCTTGCCACCAAGAAAAGATTTCAATAAATCTTCTGCCCGCATTGCCATCCATGCGCCAATGCCTGTCACAGATAATGAAGCTAAAATCAAAAATGAAATGGCTGTTGATGGTTCGCGACTAGTGGCTACTTGCCCCTTATTTCGGGCATCCTCCAGCCGCTTATCACTGGCATCTTCGGTCTGCTGGGATTTATCCTGATCGTCTGACATCTAATGCCCTGAAAGCCTACGTAAAAACATGGGAAGGTCTTGTCCTAACCCTGCAAATCCATCATACATTAACGACATCATGGCAGGAAAAGAAAGCGATAATATCAACAAACCTAAGCCAACTGATAGTGGAAAACTCACGAAAAACACTTGAATTTGCGGTACTGCTCGTGCAATCAAACCCAAAGCGACATAAACGAAGAAAAGTAGTGTTAGAATGGGTGCCATCAATTGAATCGCTAAAACAAACATATCTGCCGCAGCTTGCGTAATCACATCCCAACCATTAAACGACCATGTCGTGCCCACTGGCATGATGTTAAATGATTCCACCAAGGTCATGATAAACATATGGTGTGCCCCACTCGCCAACCACATAAGCATGGCAAAAATACCAATAAATTGTGCAACCACTGCTGATTGTGAGGAGGTGACGGGGTCAAACATATTTGCCATTGCCATACCCATCTGTAAGCTCA
>JALSZC010000322.1 GCA_027059605.1 Ghiorsea sp.
GCTTGATGCTCAGCTTCATCACGGCTACCTACATCGATAAAAATACCAATGGCTACACTTTGTGCCTTGGGCAATTCTCGTGTGGCAATTTGCACACCATTTTGCAGCGTGCTGTGTTCAATAAAGCTATTGTGTTTTCTTTGCATGGTTCACCTAGGTTGATTTAAGACGCGACACTATGCTTTTTGAAATCGTGTGAAGCAAGCTTGACCCCTGACTAACATATGGCAGCTTACTCTTTAATAGGAGCTTTAATCATGCAAGATGAAACATCAGCTACAACCACAAAAACAACCGATATGGACAGCCTCAAAACCATCACAACAGTTGTTTACGCACTACAAGCTGTATCCTTTTTTATCGGTATTAGTTTTATTGCTGCGGTAATAATTAACTATGTCAAAAAAGATGATGTGCAAGGCACTTGGCTAGAGTCACACTTCAACTGGCAAATTCGTACCTTTTGGTTTGGTCTTTTATGGTCAATCATAGGTTTTATGAGTCTAATCCTTATTATTGGCTACTTTATCATCATCGCCAATGCCATATGGATCATTTATCGTATTATTAAAGGCTGGCTTCGTTTATCAGAAAATAAACCTATGTATCCAACGCAAGCATGAAACTGGTTTATGAAGCCAATCAATTGGGTGAAGCGCACATTATTAAGAGTCTTCTTGAACGTGCTGGTTTATTTGCAACAATTGATGGCGAATATTTGCAAGGTGGTGTGGGTGAAATCCCAGCATCTGGTTTTCTTCGCATTATGGTCAATGATGCGGACTATAATTCAGCCAAAAGTATTATTAAAACTTGGGATGAAGCAGAGTGGGATGAAAATGCTTGGCAGAATGAAGCCTAATGGACTTTAAACTTCACCTGATCAACCAAAATATCACCATTTACACTCACCGAGATCCTGCTATCCCCTGATGATAAAGCGGGTGCTGCATCATTTAGTACGCCTTTTGTCATCATCGCCATTTCACTACGATACATGGGCTGCGGCGAATATGATGAACCAGTGTTAAGATGGCGAATGGAAAAGGAGCTTGCATCCAACGCTTTACTCACTGTCTCAGCCTTAATCCGAAACTGCTGAATAGCTTGAATCCGTAATTTTTCTTGCGTACTGTGACGTAGTGTATCACTAACCCTAAAGCTTAAACCTTGAAGCTTTGCCCCAGCATGTTCAATAATGTCTAACCAACGTGGCACATCATCCAAGTTTTTACTGGTAATGGTTGCACTCTGCACCACTACCCAACTATCACGCACACGATTGTATTGGTTTGGCTTCCAAATGGGATCAACACGACGACTGGATGTTTTCAGTTTTACACCTTTTTCTTTGGCCAAGCTTTTTTTGATGCTTACACTCATTTGGTTGACCCGCTTGCGAAGAGCATTTAGTTTTTTTCCTCGCTCTTCAACACGAAAATTAACCACAACTTCATCATTAGGCACTTCTAATGTTGCTTCTGCAGAAAGAGACACAATCGTACCTTTAGGCTCTGCGGCAAAGCTTTGTGAACCAAACATGCTAAGTAGTACAAACAAGCTAAGGGTGAGGGTAATCTTCAATATATGCATAGGCTATGTATAGAGGAAAACTTGATACAAGGCAATAAAAAAAGCTCTTGTTTCCAAGAGCCTTTCTTCATAAAATCAAGCTTATTATTCTGGCT
>JALSZC010000323.1 GCA_027059605.1 Ghiorsea sp.
GGATTACAGGTAAGCACAACATGGTAGATTTAAAGTTTGAAACCACAGAACTGGGCAGTCAACCCAATGCTACGGTGATTTGGTTGCACGGCCTAGGAGCAGACGGCTTTGATTTCCAACCCATTGTACCACAACTTAACTTACCTCATGATACCAATATCCGCTTTATCTTTCCCCATGCTCCTACCATGCCCGTTACCATGAATGGGGGTTATATCATGCCTGCTTGGTATGACTTGTATTCACTCAAAGTGGATGACCCCGATACCAGCCGCCAAGATGAAGCAGGCATCAAACAGTCCGCCGAACGCATCCAGCAACTGATTCAACAAGAACACGCACGTGGTATTCCTAACGAACGCATCATTTTAGTCGGTTTTTCCCAAGGTGGTGCTATGGCACTTTATACAGGGCTGACCATAGACCAACCACTGGCTGGCATTATGGGTTTATCGTGCTACCTACCCCTTCACACCTACATAGAAAAAACACTCAACCCCGCCACAAAAAGCACCCCTATTTTCATGGCACATGGTAAGCAAGACCCTGTGGTGCTTTATGAGTACGGTAAAGCTTCTGCTGATTTTATAAAAACCCTTGGCTATCAAGTGGAATGGCATGAATACAACATGGAACACAGCGTTTGCCCCGATGAAACCCATGCTATTGGGCAATGGATTTCATCAAGGCTAGGTCTGTAAACTTAGTTCGACTGATTTTTTAGAAAGTTATTGGCTTCAATATGATTGGGAAAACGTTGAAGCACACGCTTATAAGTCGCTTGAGCTTGTGTTTCTTTGTCTTGCCAAGCATAAGCTCTTGCTAAATAAACTAAAATTGTTGCATCTGAAGGGTAATAAGCTGCCATAGATTGACTATGTTTCTCTAGTATTTCCCATTGTCGCAAACCTTCTTCACATATCATCAGTCGAACATGCGCCAAATAATGATAAGGCGACTGCCCAATCACTTGTTTCAAATATCTACTGGCTTCTTTCCAACGCCCTTGTGCCATTAAAGGTAAGCTCATGCCCAATCGCGCATCAAAAGAACGTGGGTTAAAATTCAACGCACGTTTATAGCTATCAATCGCATCATTGTAGTTACCCTGAAGATAGTTCAACCAACCATAACGAAGCAAAGCATACTCACTTGCTTTATTATTCAGCAGTGGTGTCAGCACTGCCGCTGCTTTTTCATACTCACCTTTGCTTTCTAACACATGTGATTTTTGCCAAGCCTCTTGGTTTTCACTAGCTAAAGCAGCATTCGCCAAACCTAAACTTAATAAACTTACTAATATGAATGTTTTCATTATTTTTATCCTTTTTACCATGATTTACTAATACTGATGTATGCAAGACTATTGATATAAGTCGCATTGGTTGCTTGATTCAAATATTGATCCACGCTGAGCATCAGCATGCCATCGACATAATGGCTTTGCCATGCAATGCCTATAGAACCACCGCCCTGCTGTTTATCTACCAAGCTATAAATAGCAGCAGCATCACCATCTACAGCTAGAATACGTTCGCCAACAAGCGCATTAATAAAATACTGAGAAAAAACAGAACCTGGCGCAGTCCAATGCGTTAATTTAAACTCTACCGCCTGTGTAGATGACACCACACCACTTCCTGTATCTGTAGTATCAATCAAATAACCACGCGTTTGCAGCCAATCTGCACCTTGATTAAAGGCAAAACCCAATGTGGGTGTATACTGTTTGGCTTCAAGACCTAAGTCGTATGTGGATTTGCTATATCCTAAATCTACATAAAAACTTTTTTGATAATTCAAAAATGAGATTTGAGGTGCATAAGCCCGCACACTATCCTTGTAGGTAAAATCATCGCTTAAATCTGCTTGGTGTACATCCAAGCGAAACTTAAATACACCACCCAGTGTGTCGCAAAAATAATTCCAATATGCACTCGCAAATGCCGACTGTTGGGCAATAGCAATACCATTATCAGTAAGTGTTAATTGTGACCCCGCTAACTTAACACCAGCCCGCTCCAAATAGTCCACATTTAAACTTGCACCATAAGCATTAATCGCTGTTCGTGTAGTAGTTCCCGAATATGCTCCTGCTAGCAGTGAAATATCCGCATAACCAGACCAGTCATCCGCGTATGCCGAGGGGCTTAACGACAAACCAAGTAAAGCCACCAAACTATATTGACTTAGTTTCTTCTTCATAACATCTTTTTATCCTCCGCAGTAATTTGCCATGCAGGAATACCCGCATCGCCTTGTTGTGCAATTTCAAGCAGACTCGCTTGTAATTTTACATGCTTACCTTTCAAAACAAACGATTTACAACCCATTTTTGGCTGAATTTCAGCCTTGGTTTCAAAGGCAACTTGTAAAAACATATTCTTAAACTGATGCGTTCCACGTTGAACCCATGCACCGCCCTGCCACTGGCGTTGGTATTCACTTTGCATGCCCATGGTTAAAGCAGGTGATAAAACAGCTCGCAAGTATTGGCGTATGGACAAAGGAAGTAATGCTAGTGGAGGCTCATCGTGCCAATGAATATTACCTTCTTGCAACGGGGTTAAACCCATGGTTAATAACCATGCATCAAAAAACAAATCTGCTTTACCTTGTCGATTATAAAAGGCTAAAATGTTATCTTGCGTGGTAAATGTAGCCTTTGCACCTCGGTCTGATACCAAGTGTAACTCACCAAGTAAACTAAGCTCCACATGCAATGTGCGCTGACATTGCTCACCTTGATGTTCGACTTGATAGGTCAGTTTGCGACCCACAGATAAGTTTAAACATTCGCGCAACGCGGGGTCATACTTCGCCGCAATCACGCTTTGCCCTTCAGAAGGTTGGCTGAACAATCTAAAGTCAGGTGTCGCATCTTGTTTATCTTGCTGTAAAACTGATGTCAGATGAAATGCATGTGTATGTCCACCAAGCACATCACCCCACTGCACATGCATGTGCAAATGCGGTTGTGGTGACCGGCCTGAGCTACCACAAGCAGCAAGCCGAGTACCCACTGTTACATAAGCGCCAATATGTGTTTCAACACTGCCTTGTTTTAAGTGAGCCAATAAAAGATACAAACCATTATGCATGCGAATAAGCACATGGTTTCCCCAATTGTTTTCCGTATCTACCTCACCGGGTGGATTATCAGGCAATGTATCCAAGGTTTTGACTACATAACCTTCAACGGGTGCAACAATGGGCAACCCAAAACAATAATAATCGTCTAAAGTTCTACCGTGGCTACGGTAGCTTTGTTCATGTTCAGTCATATAAAAGTCTAAAGCATGTTGCCATGGTTCTTGGTGGGTATGTTTACCATGAAAACCTTGATAAATTTGCCATGCGCCAAAAAAGGGGGCACGTACTGGAACACTACCAAACTCACCTTGCCTAGCTTTAGCAAGCCGTGCCCGCTCATAACTGATTTCAGGTAGTGCAGGTACATCTAAAGTGAGTTGCAAACCCGATGTTGCAGGTCTATGCGTCAACGCTAGCAACATGGTTAAGGTTGTGATTAAAAAAGGTAATGCCATGACGGGCAAGCCATATACCAACATAAAGGTTTCACTGGATGCTGTCACCAAAGCCGCAATCACCGACCCCAACATCGCAAGAGTAAAACTGGCTTTACTAGGCACTGTAAACAAACCACCAATCGCCATCGCAACCAAAATGAAATTAAAACCATTCCATGCCACCAAATCAGGATGCGGACTACCCGAAAGATAAGTGTAAGTGGAAAAGCCAAATAAAAAGCCCATCACGGCAAGAAATGCCAAATAACGTGATGTCCACGCTAGTCCAATAAACATCAATAAACCTGCAAAGGGGTGGGGTGTGAAAAATGCAGAGCCCAATGATGTGAAAAATTGATCAACTGCTGCTGAAACAAAAATGTCATGGGGTGCCATTGGCACCAAATACCGACTTAATGTACCATAACTTTGCGCAGCAAGCGTTGCCATCAATGCCACGATTACAAAAGGCAGGCTCAATGCAGGTAAACGGTTTAAACGCCAAGTAATATCTGAAACGGCTACGGTCACAAACACTGCCAAAACCGATGCAAATGAAATCAGCAACAACAGGTGCACGTCCACATAATAATAAGCACCCAGCGATAAACCGACCAACAAACTATTATACACATGCAAACCACTTTCTAAGTTGCGAAACTTCAACAGTGCCGCAGTGGTCATGCCTACAAGCGCAGCCCAAATTCCCGCAAATCCCGTATTGGGAAACCATAATGTTGCCAGAATAAAAAGCGCACCTACCCAAGGCTTTTCTGCAAATAAAATGGATGCGTATGCCCGTAGCATACCCACCAAATCATCGTAGAGTTTTAAAGTAGGTGCCTTCATCAGTTATTTCTTACTTTGAATGCTAACAAGATGCTCAGGAATTGATTCCTGCGCTGTCACCACAGACAAATCTTCTGCTGCCCGAATCACTGATACCTGCTGATTTTCATCAATCATCACCACATTAGGGCGGTACTCAATAAATTGCATCCATTGTGTATTGTTGTATGCGCCCACAGGACTAAATATCAATGTATCGCCGACATTCATGGGGGGCAACATCACAGATGAACGCATCACATCAATATTCATGCATAATGGTCCATAAAGAATGGTGTCCTCTGCCACGCCTTCCAAGGGGCGTGTGGGTGTGACTTGATGGTTGTACCAAAAACCGGTGAACAAAATATTAACACCCGCATCAATCACCATAGAGCGCCTACCATCAGGCATACGTTTATTGGCAATCACTGAGGTAATTAAAATTTCTGCATCATCCACCACTGCACGACCACTTTCCAAAATCAAACGCGGACGACCCAAACCACGTACATCCCGCTCACGTGTTGCATCATTGAGCGCATTACAAATCGCTTCGGCATACTGGTCAAAGCTAGGCACAACTTGTTCAGGTGGTAAATATGTACCATGCAATGAATTCATCGAGCCAAAACCACCACCAATATCAATGCTTTGGATATGACAACCCGTTTTGGTTTCTACCAAATCCATAAAACCACACATAATGCGTATTTGTGCCGCATAAGCACGCGGGTCGAGCACAAATGTACCCAAATGACTGTGTAAACCAGCCAAGTTTAAATATTCACTCTCACCAAGAATACGTGCTGCATCCATGGCTTGCCCCGATTCTAAGTTAAAACCAAAACGGCTCCACGCTTCGGTAAAACCTGTATCAAAATTCAAGCGCATGGTTACATCTACTTGTTTATCTGCTGCTTTGGCAACATCTTCCAACAAGTAAAGCTCATCCAAATGGTCAAGGTGAATACGCGCACCTTCTTCCACGACACGCTCCAAAATCGCCCGCTCTTTATGTGGACCATTGAATAATATTTTTTCAGCTGGAACACCCAACGAGCGTGCTTTTTCATATTCAAATGCAGATACGACTTCAGCCCATGCACCTTCTTGATGTAAGGTAGTGCACACTGCTCCCAAATAGTTGGTTTTATACGACCAACTGTACACCACATCAGCATATCGTGTTTCAAATGCACGAAGTAACTTGCGTGCATTAGCGCGCAATCTGCTTTCGGATAAAACAAAAAGTGGAGAGCCATACTTCTCAATTAAATCTGCAACTGCCACGCCTTCAAAATACTCTTGAAACTGTGTGCTGTTCACATTACCAAACTTATTGAGCGCACCAACCCTATGCGCTGTTAATGTTGGTTTTTGCCAAGTTTGTTTCTCATTCATCTTTATCTCCTTGCTGTCCAACCCTTGCTTGGTAACTTCCTGCCATTGCCATGGATTCAAAGGTCTGTAAGTCAATCACTGTTTCTTTCGCATAACGAATCATCATTGCCCCCACCTGTGGTTTTTTTTGTTCTGGCTGTTTGCCAGAAATCATTTCCACCAACATCGCTGGCAAATTACTACCCGCTGCTGCGGTCAAATAAATCCAAGCAGGGAATCTTGGGTTAATTTCAATCAATAAATACTGCCCATCTTTTCCTTTAAGCATTTCGACTTCTAACGGACCTTTCCACTGCAAGTGTTGTACAAGTTTTAGGGCATCATCTTCCAACGTTTGGTCTTGCACGGTGACACATGCCCAAGCCTTACCTTTATCTGTGACTGCCTGTTTACGCATCATCACCGAACCAAGCAAATTGCCTTCACCATCACCAACCGCTGTTAGGTTTACCTCATAACCTTCAACATACTGTTGCACGAGTACGGGGTAACCCCAACTGGCAACAATTTTTTTGAAGGCATCTGCGGCTTCATCCGCATTGTTCACCACTGTGGCATCATAAAATACGCCTTTAACCACCATGGGGTACTTCCAGCCATCTTCATGGCAATTATAAAAGAATTCTGCACTGGTTATTTTTTTGGTTTCAGGATGGCGAATACCTGCACTTTTGCATAACTCACTAAGGTTATCTTTATTCCGTGCTTTAAGCTGTTCCACATCTGGAATAAATAATTTTAAGCCAATTTCAATCAAATCATGCTGTAAATGACTGAAACTTAGAAGTTCTGCATCCAAACATGGTATCAATATGTCCACAGATTCTTGGACTTGAATATACGCCAATCTTTCTACAAGCTGATTTTCACCTGCAGATGGATAAGGTAATAAATAACTCACATCACACACGTCCAAGTACAGCCCTGGGTCAAGCACATCATAACCCAAGCCCACAATACGAATATCATCACCATACGCCATACGAAGGCAACGCGCTACAGCCAACCCAGGTCCTGGATTATCAGGTTTAGCGTTCATGCCTGTTACAGCAATCGTAACTTTCTTACTTGGCTTACTCATACAATAAGCTTACGAAGCTGGGCAAAAAAATCTGTCAAATCACGCTCTACTTCATTGCGATGAACATCAAACTTCGCTTCAATTTCCTTAAACAAGGTATCCATATCATCATGATGTTGTAAAAAACGTAAAACAAATAATGCCACGGGATTAGCCGTAAAGCTCAAACCACTCACTGGATCAAAAACAAATCCACTGTCATTTAAGGCTAAACGCTGCAACACATCTTTCGCAGGTAAGGCTACCTCACCCGTATTTTGTTTATCCCACGGTAATTGGGTCATAAGTCTCTCCTTTTGCTTTTCTCGGCGGGGGTTATTCGGATTCCATGCACGATAAATGCATTGGAAAAGGTGATCAGTTAAACTTTCAACTGAAACCGTGTTTGGCTTATCTGTAAGTAACTCAATATGCGCATAAAGCACCTGCCACATTTCTTGGCGTGATGTCTCCAAACTCAAGCGCAAATACGCCACATCCATAGGTTGGCAGCATATAAATGTATGTAAGCTTTCATTATTTAAGAATTCACGCAAAAAATACTGTAGCCCATGCTTTCCTGCGCTCATGGCTGACATCAGGTTATACAACTGCATATTACGCAGTTGTACCCATGATGATAACATTGCTTCTTTAGATGAAAAATGGCGGAATAAAACACCATCCGAAATTTTAGATTCCTTGGAAACTTTTTGCGTAGTCAAAAATGCCAATTCATTTCTAGCTGCAATACGGTCAATAGCAGACAACACTTGTTGCTGCCTCTGCTCGCTCACCTTGCGCTTATGTTTATTATTCGCCATCGAAATCAACATGCGGCGAAGTTGAAATGAGAGTATTTACTTTCACAAGCACTTTTTTCACCCCGTATATTCCCCTTCAAATTCTAACCTCTTAGCAGCAAGCAATGCACCATACATACTGCCACTAACAATGGTTATACTGCTAAATAGCAATCTTAGGGCTACATATCATCCATACCCATATCCATCGTTCCATCACTTCTAGTATGGCTTTTCATGAATAGTTTTTGTGCTACCACAATCATCAATACCCCCAATATAGATACCGCAATAACTAAGGGGTCACTTTGGAGCTTAATAACAATAAAAGTACCCAAGATAATCACATCAAGTACTATCGCAATCATTGGAATAACAGGATTAAATGACAAAACACCTCGCAAATATCGCAATAAACCCCAATGCACTGCAATATCCATGAGTAAATAAAATATTGCGCCTATCGCTGCAATTCTTGTTAAATCAAATAAAATCGTGATGGTCATTGCCAATCCAACTGTGAATACCAAAGCAGGGTTCACACCTTTTTTCTGTACCATGCCGGGCACCTGTTTCATCATACCCAGCATGCCCAGCAACCTAGAAGCTGCAAACACACTGGCAATCACACCTGACACAGTCGCTACAATCGCAATAAATACTGTCACCCACAATCCCATATCACCAAACACAGGGCGAGCAGCTTCAGCAATGGCATAGTCTTTGGCTTTGACTATAGCTTCAACACTCAAGTTTGAAGCTACCGACATTGCTAGTGTCACGTAAATAATCATACAAAGCGCAATCGAAATAATAATCGAACGTCCCACATTCCGCGTTGGGTTTACAATATCACCACCTTGGTTTGTTATCGTTGTAAACCCTTTGTATGCAAGAATGGCAAGAGCCAAAGCACCCAAGAAATTACCAGCAACTGATACAGTCTCTACGTCTACAGCCGTACCCACTGTCAATGGCACTACGATACCAACGGATAGCCCTACAATGGCAAGCATAGCAATACCCAGAATCTTGATTGCTGCTGTCATATTCGCAGTGGTTTCAATGATTTTATTGCCTGAAACATTAATAATGAATGCAAAAGCAATCAGCCCAACGGCTAATATAGGTACAAGTATACTACTACTATCAATATCAAATAAGCGCAGGCTATATGTGCCAAATGTCCTTGATACCAAACTTTCTGCAATCACCATAGATACATACATCAATAATGAAAATGTGCCTGTAATTACACCAGGTCCATAAGATTTACGTAAGAACTTTGCAACACCACCCGATGAAGGATATGCATTCGAGAACTTCACATAAGAATAAGCACTGATTCCCGATACAACTCCCCCGACGATAAACGCCAGAGGAAACAGCCTGCCAACCAGCTCAGCAATTTGCCCCATCAAAACAAATATACCTGCACCAATCATCACGCCTGTGCCTAAGGAAACAGAGCCTAATAGCGATAGTTTTTCACTATTTTTTTGCTGCACAATTAATCAAAAGCCCATGAAAACAGTGACTTGTTTTTCAAACCAAGCTGCTCAAGCAATAACACGACCAACAAAGCAATCATCGAACCAATGAGTAACCCAACCGCAGGCCCAAACAACCACATGATACTGGCTTCTGCTGCTTCTGGTCCCAGCTCAACGGTGCGAAAGCCCATAATCACCCAAGCTGGGGGATAAAGCACTGCCCCCAAACCAAAAGTAAGCCCAAATACTTTTTTCCATACATCTTTAAGTGATGTAAACGCAACAATGAGTAAAAGCACGCACACCAACACACCCAGCCCCATAGCATGAATATGCCCACGCAATAAGCGCTGCATGGCATCTTTGGCTAATGAACCTGAATGTGAATGTTGTGCACTACTACCGTGCCCACCACCCTCTTGATGCATGTCTGATGCCGATTCATGATGATTATCTGACATTCCTGACCCATGTGTATGCCCCATCTCTGTCTCACCCATTGCACCCATATCCATATCTGCCATCATTTTTTGTGCCTGCTTCTCTTGGATGACTTCTTGCTGCTGCTCAAATGTGCCATGTAATGTTTCATGATTGGTTGCCATATATACTGCCCATAGTCCACCCATCATCAATGCTACAATTCCCAATATTAACCCATGCCGTACCGTGCTTATCACTTGCATACCCATCATTTTCTCCTATGGAATAAAAAAGGGGAGCCTAGCTCCCCTTTCAACCTTATTTATATATTACAGCGCCATATCAATAGCGAAAACGAACGTATTAAAGTCAGACAGTGTTGCATTGGTTGCACCACCTGCTGCACCCATTCTTTCAACAACATTTTTACTTGTTGTGTAGGAAAGAATGGCTTGTACATTTTCAGCCACTTGATGAATACCATACAGTGTTGTATGCGTTGTAGCTGCAGGTTTTAAAACCGTGTTGGTTAACATCTGCAAATCAACTTTGCTTGAATTGTATTTTGCACCAAGCATCCAGCCTTCTTGCATAATCCACTCTGTTGCCAGCGTGATTGCAGTGACATCCAACTTGGTATTGGTCAGCGGGTTGGTTTGATTACCCACTGTATATGCACCCCAAGCTTGTAAGGGTTCACCATAGTTTACAGCGAAATCAACACCTGAGCGTGTGACATCACTAAATGCCATAGGTTTTGCATTGGTAGCACCTGGTGCGCCCATTGCCATAAGCATAGTTGCCTCGCCACCAAACACATCACTGGTATAATTGGTTGCCTTATAAGTATAAGCACCCACGATATGATTATCCATGATTTCTTGAGCTACACGGCCATATACTGTTGAAGTTTTGTTGCCTGAGGTTGAGTCTTTACCTGCAAGACCGTAACTTACATTGTAGTATGTACCTACACCTGAGTCACCATTGGTTGTACCATGTACACTTACACCATCAACCATCATCAGCATCGTGCCGCCTGCCATTTGTGCAGCATCTGCCCAGCCATAACCCATAGGACGTTTAGACATCATAGTCATACCGTAACCCACGTTATTTTGTACGCGACCAAAACGTACTTTAACTAGGTCACTCACATAATAAATACCTTCCAACATGCCAATGCCACCAGCAAGGCTAGAATCCATCCACCATGAGAAATTATCATACGAACCTGCTGTAATTAAACCAAATTCACCATTACCGATTTTCGCATTATCTTTCGCACCATCTAGCATACCAGGTCTATGCCCAGGCATAACAACAGTATCATTTGAATCAGTTAGAGGTGCGGCATTACTATATAAAACCTGTGTGCGCACAGTAAATGGGAATGCTCCTGCAAACACTGCATTATCACTAGCATCAAAGTTTTTACCTCTGTCATCTTGGCTATCAATGTCGCCACGCCCTGCTTCAAAGCGATAACCACGCTCACGGAAGGCTACGCCCATTTTAGATAGTTGTGGAAACATGGTGTGGCACGAGTTACAGGCCATGCCATATTTTCGCGCAAACACAGGTAGCGCCTCTGCTTCGCTTGGCACAAGGGCGGCACTGCCCACCGCCAACATGGCAAAACCACTTAATGTATATAGTATTTTTTTCATAGGGATACCCCTCCTTAAAAGTTTTGCTGATCACATGCCAGCGGTCATACCTAAAGAGAGAAACATTGGTGCCAAAGCTACAATGAACCTGAATACCTTATAAAAAAATTAAAAAGAATATTAATATCAATAACTTATATGAAGTAAAAGAAGAAGGCATTATTTATCTTTTTTCTCAATATTGGGAAATATTAAGGAAGAGCATCCCAAATATGGGAATTTATGCCTCGAGTTTGCGATACAAAGTTGAAAGACCTATGCCCAACTTCTCTGCTGCAATTGCTTTATCACCACCACAGCTTTGAATCATGCGTGTAATATACTGTTTTTCATATACATGACAGGCCTCAACTAATGGTAAATCAGGGCTTTCTTGGTGTTTTCCCATATCTGAGAAAAGTAATATATCATCCGTACCCAATAACAATGCCCGCTCCAACACATTCCTCAACTCCCGTACATTGCCATACCAAGGCTGCGTTTCTAACCACAACATTTGCTCAGATGATATCTCTGGAACCTGCCTACTCCATTCTTGGCAAATTTGATCCAGTAAGCGATAAGCAAGTGGTATAATATCACCCCCCCTATCGCGTAAGGCTGGAATATTGATTTTCATCACATTAAGTCGAAAATATAAATCTTCACGGAAACGACCTTCTGAAACAGCTTGCTCAAAATCAACATTACTTGCTGCAATCACCCTAGCCTGAAAGGGTAACTCTTCATCACCACCAACTGGACGAAAACACTTTTCATCAAACACATGTAACAACTTTGATTGCATAGCCATAGGTAACTCAATCAACTCATCCATAAAAAGTGTACCCTTGGCCGCTGTAGTTAACAAACCTTTTCTATCACTGTCTGCCCCAGAAAAAGCACCTTTTTTATGCCCAAACAACTCCGACTCTAAAAGTTCTGCTGGAATAGCTGCACAGTTAATGCGTACAAAAGGTTGTTCGTTGCGATTTGACAAACTATGTAATAATCTTGCAACAACACCTTTACCAACCCCTGTTTCACCTTGGAGCAACACAGGCACAGCACTAGCACTAGATTTTTGAATCAAATGTTGTACTGCTTGCATACTCTCTGAAGAACCAAGCACTGCCAATTCACCCTGATTTTGTACTACTTGTTCACTTTCACTCACTTTTTCTCGTAAAAGCAGCTTTTCTTGTAACCGTTGTAACCTTGCAAGTAATTCATCAAAACGAATCGGCTTGGCAACATAATCATACGCACCTGCTGCAAAAGCTCGGGAAGCCAAGTCCCTATTACCAAATGCTGTCATCAAGATAAGGGCAATGCCCGAGCCCTCAATGGCGCGCAACACATCAAATCCTTCACCATCAGGTAAGAAGTTATCACATAATACAGCATCAATTATTCCTGAATCTATACAAGCCAATGCTTCTGTAACGGTTGAAGCCTCGGTGGTATCAAAACCTTCTTCCCGTAAAAGCTCTACTATGCCTTGGCGGATATACTGCTCATCTTCAACGACCAATAACTTCATGACACATCCTTACCTTGTTCCGACATCGGCACACTTATACGAAAACATGTACCTTTTTTTGTATGCTCCAGCAGTGATAAGGTGCCATGCATGGCATCCATCAGCTCTTTGCTAATGGCTAAACCAAAACCAGTACCTTCCCCTTTTTCTTTGGTGGTCACGCTAGGATTAAAAATAGATTCTCGCATCGCTTGTTCAATACCATGCCCTGTGTCGCACACATCAATCATCACATAACCATCCTGTTGAACCGTGTGAATATGCACCTCACCACTTTCACGGCATGCATGACAAGCATTATGAATCACATTCATGAACACCTGCATCAACATACTACTCGATGCATACACCAAAGGTATATGTGAGCCCTCACTAATATGAATAGAGACACGTTTATGCTGAGGTGGCATTTGTCCCAACTTCACTGCATCAGAAATGACTGGTCTAACATCAAATGCATGAAACCTTACATCAAACTCATGCCGACCAAAGTCGAGCACTGTCTGGATAATACGTTCCATACGCTCAGTCTCTTTGGCTGCTGAGTCCAAATGCGAAGCAACTGCTGGCGTATCCTGTTGACCTAACTTGCGTTTTGCCATGTGCAGCAACATACCCACAGAAGCTAAAGGGTTACCGACTTCATGCGCTAGACTTGCTGACATCACAGCCAAAGCATTCATTTTTTCTTGATGTGCAGCCAAACTTCGCACTCGGTTAAGCTTTTGCTCCCTTTCTTGTAATGCCTCACCCATGGTATTAAAGGCTCTAGCCAGCTCCCCAATTTCATCCTCTGAAGTCACCGCACAATGCACTTCAAAATTACCTTCGCCAACGCGCTGTACTGTCTTTTTCATCTGCACAAGTGGATATACCATTTGATTATAAATAAAATAAGCTAAAAAACTTAAACTCAGTAATAAAACCAGCATCAAAGCAACTGTTTCTTGCCGCATATCCATACGAAGTCCTGCCATCATTTGCATGGCTCGATTTACTTCTGCATCTAAGGCATGATGTTTACGGGTCAGGTGCTCAACAGCTTGTTTTGCTTCTGTAGCAATCTCATCAATAAAGATTGGTCCTTCCATATTTTCAGTCGCAAACGGTAAAGTAAACACCTTTTCTGCAATACCTTTGATATTTTTTACACTTTGCATCAAGTCAGACAGACTGCTGTCCTGGTATGTTGTTTCATATTGTTCAATCATTTTTACAAGTTGTTGCTGATATTGATAAAAAACATTTTCAGCCCTGTGGTCACCCGTAATAAGAAAGTCATTCACCACTTTAATATTACGATACACACCCATTTCAATCGCATGTAAATCATGACTTTGGTGATTACTTTTTTCTACAACCTCCGCCTCCTGTTGCAAATGCCGCATATCACTAAGTAAATCCCAGCCAAAAATAGCCACCAGAAAAAAGATAAGGCTTAATAGTAGCCCAACTTTTAATGCTAAATGTTTACGCAAAACTCAACAGCCATATTATCGATTTCACAACACTTACTCATACCGATGATAAACTTTAACTTTACCCTGCTTATCAAATGCCAATACACTATAGTGTTTGGGCGGCATTCCTTCTGCCTGCATACCCGGTGACTGCATAGGCATACCAGGTGCCGTAAGACCAACAATCTGTGGACGTTCTTGAAGCAAGCGTTGCACATCAGAGGCAGGCACATGACCTTCAATCACATAACCATCCACAATCGCCGTATGACATGATGCCAAATCAGCAGATATGCCATATTTTTCTTTCACTGCTGCCATATCTTCACGCGGCATCTCTTTCACAACAAAACCTGCACCCCGCATATGTTTCGCCCAAGCTCCACAACAACCACAGCTTAGATTTTTATACATGATAACTTCGGCTGCAATCGACTCAGCAGTAAATCCACCTACCACAAGTATAGGAGCCAGCAATAATCCTAACACAAGTTTTAATCGCTTTAATGGACGCATTTCATCTCCTTTGTTTTATCAAACCACATTAGCAATATCATATAAACAAACTTACAACTTTGTGTTTCTCAATCTTAATGCATTCACAATCACCGATACCGAGCTGAAACTCATAGCTGCTGCCGCAATTACAGGTGATAACAACAGTCCAAACACTGGGTACAACACACCTGCTGCAATCGGTACACCTGCTGAGTTGTAAATAAAGGCAAAGAACAGGTTTTGCCGAATATTTTTCATGGTTGCAGCCGATAAACGACGCGCACGTACAATACCCGTCAAGTCACCCTTGATGAGGGTGACACCCGCTGATTCCATGGCGACATCTGTGCCTGTACCCATGGCAATACCCACATGGGCTTGAGCAAGTGCAGGTGCATCATTGATACCATCACCTGCCATGGCGACAATTTTACCTTCAGCTTGCAGTGCTTTAACCACATTGGCTTTTTGATCAGGCAATACATCAGCCTCAAAGCGGTCGATTCCAAGTTTTTCTGCCACTGCTTTAGCAGTGTTATGGTTATCACCCGTTAACATCACCACTTCAATACCTTCACCCCTTAGCTCTTGAATAGCTGAGGGTGTTGAGGCTTTGATAGGATCAGATACACCAATAAGTCCAACCAATTTGCCATCTGTAGCCAAATACATCACTGTCTCACCAGCCAACTGGTGTTCTTCAACTTGCGCACTTACCTGCTCAATCTGAACATCATTATCCAACATCAAGTTCGCATTACCCAAAAGCACGAAATACTTACCCACAACAGCTTGTACGCCTTTACCTGTAACGGCAGTAAAACCTTTGGTTTCTTGAAGTGTTAATTCACGTTTCTCAGCACCAGCCACAATCGCCGCAGCAAGTGGGTGTTCACTGGCGCGCTCCATACTTGCCGCCAGCAGTAAAACCTCATCTTCTGCCATATCACTTGTTGCGATAACCGTTGTCAGGCTGGGTTTTCCTTCGGTAAGTGTTCCTGTTTTATCCACGACCACCGTGTTCACCTTTTCCATAATTTCCAAGGCTTCTGCATTCTTAATCAATACACCCGCGGTTGCGCCACGACCTGTACCCACCATGATAGAAATTGGTGTCGCCAAACCCAATGCACAAGGACAAGCGATAATCAGCACTGCAACTGCATTAATCATCGCATGAGCAAGCTTGGGCTCAGGACCAACAAAATACCAAACTGCAAAAGCAATTGCCGCAACCAAAATGACAATAGGCACAAAATATCCAGCAACGGTATCCGCCATTTTTTGAATTGGTGCGCGAGAGCGCTGGGCATCAGCGACCATGTTTACAATTTGTGAAAGCAAAGTATCTGCTCCCACTTTCTCAGCTTTCATCAACAATGAGCCATTGCCATTCACCGTTGCTCCAATCAGTTTTTCACCTGCAAACTTTTCAATGGGTACAGGTTCACCTGTCACCATGGACTCATCTACCAAGCTTTCACCTTCGGTCACCACACCATCCACGGGCACTTTCTCACCAGGACGAACCCGCAACACATCACCTGCTTGCACATCTTCCATAGGCACATCTACTTCAGTACCATCATCTTTCACCAAACGCGCTGTTTTCGGAGCCATACCAAGCAACAATTTAATGGCTTCATTGGTACGTGAACGGGCTCGTAGTTCCAACACCTGACCCAGCAAGACCAAGGTTGTAATCACGGCTGCTGCTTCAAAATACACATCAACCAACCCACCTTCCATCTGCATGATGGGTGGAAACAATGAAGGCATAAACAACGCCACAATACTGTACAACCAAGCCACGCCTACGCCCAAACCAATCAGGGTAAACATATTCAAATTCCAAGTACGAATCGATGCTGCAAAACGAACAAAGAATGGCCAACCACCCCAAAGTACCACTGGTGTTGCCAGCACAAATTCAATCCACTGCACCGTGCTCATGTGCAAGCCAGATGGCAGCCAAGACGGTGCCAAATCAGCCACCATAGCCAAAATAAATACAGGAATAGACAACACTGCGCTCACCTTAAAGCGGCGACTCATATCATTTAACTCTGTATTATCATCCTCTGCCGAAACTGTACGCGGTTCTAGAGCCATACCACATTTTGGACATGCTCCTGGTTCATCACGCACAATTTCAGGGTGCATGGGACAAACATATTCTGTCTTTTCACTGCTAATTGGTGCACCCATTGGCTCTAATGCCATACCACATTTCGGGCATGCACCTGGTTCATCGCTTATAATTTCAGGGTGCATAGGACAAGTATATTGACCCCCACTGACCTGTGCTGCTTTGGGTGACGCTTGATGCTCACAATCATCATGTTTGCCCACATAGTCTTCAGGTGTTGCAGTAAACTTGGCTAAACATTTTTCACTGCAAAAGCGATAACTTTTATCCGCATGACTCGCACGATGTGTAGATTCAGGTTTCACAAACATATGGCAAACTGGGTCTACAGTGTATTGTTCAGGGCTTTCTTCAAACTTATGCTGGCATTTTTCACTACAGAAATGCCATAACTTCTCATGGTATTCGACTTGGTGCGTTGATGTTTCTTTCACTTCCATTCCACATACTGGGTCTTGTTTCATAACACGCCTCCTACCTTACTTATCTTATCAACTACAAACTACGCCATGCTTGTTTTTGTTCTCACTTTAAATACATCTTCTACAGGCAAAATTGCAACCAACCCATCTCCCGACTCACCTGTATGTGCGGCATCCATCAAACATCTTGCAATGTCTTTTGCTTCACTGTCTTCACAAAAAATCTCAACCCGTGCATGTTTGCACATTAAATCGGGCTGATAAAAATTATGGTACTCTCCATAACCTTGTACTTGTGTAATACTCACACCTTTTACTCCCTGCCTAAGCAAAGCTTTTTCCACACCTTCCAACGCACTACATCTCAAAATTGCTGTCACTTTTCTATATTTCATCACAACCTCCTATCTCTTTGTTGGTGGTTTATTGCAACACGCCCCTTCAGGCTCTGCTAGGTTGTTCAAGGCATTCTCTTCCATGTCATAGACCCAACTCCACTTCCATTTATCCAACCATGAAGTACGCAGTGCTACACCTGCATCCTTTAATGTTTGTACAAGCAAACGTGCACATGTTTCCAAAAGGTTATAGGTCACCTTGATGTGTATCCCTTGTATCTCAACTGCACGAACACCCATCAAACCTAAAAGCATAGTGCGCACACTTTGTTGCTCTGCTGCAGATAAAGGCTTAACAACATGAAAAACCCTGCTTTTAAGCATGACTTTTCTTGTTGGTTTCAAATAAAGGCGTGGCCTAGCCAAAAAGCTTTGTTGGCATTGCGTTGAACAAAACCAATAATCAATACCATGGTGTTGACTAGAATATTGATTTGAACTGACTTGCATTTCACATACAGGACACTGTTTTACTTTCATATCAACCTCCTTTATGGCTAGACCACCACTCTTTTTATGCCACTGTAAACTGCCCCATCATACCTGCATCTTCATGCTCCAAGATATGGCAGTGATACATATAAGGCGCACCCGCAACGGTTGCTTGTGAATATTGAACAATGGCTTCTACCCGAGAATTAGCAGGTAAATATACTGTATCTTTTAAACCCGTTTCATAAGCACGAGGCGCACCACCATCACGTGTAAGCAATTGGAAGAAAGCACCATGAATATGGAAGTTATGATCCATATTGGATGTGTTTTGAATATCCAGAATTTCAATGTCATTCAACACCATGGTTTCATCAATAACATTAATGTTCATTTGTTTGTTATTGATATAAACATTGCCTTGCCCCATAGACAATACAAACGGGCGTACGCGTACAGCTTGATTGCGTAACAAAGGTACAAGGGTTGTTGTTAAAGTAGTAGGTGTCGTCGTCGCAGCAATAGTGCTAGCCACTACATTTGCTTTAAACAAACTAATGCCTGAACTTACATCCTGAAACAAAATGCCTTGCCCTTGTAATGCAGTGAAATCAACGACAATTTCAGCACGTTCACCCGGACTCATGGTAATACTGGTCAAACTTACAGGTGCGGGTAACAAACCTTGCTCCGTAGCAATTTGTTTGAATGTAATACCACCACCAAACTGGAATGTATAAATTCGCGAATTAGAACCATTAAGCAGACGAAAGCGTACTTCTTTAGCAGGTACATCAAGCACAGGGTCAATCACACCGTTCACCAACATGGTTAACCCTTTTTTACCCTGCATAATCTCCATTTGGCTTGCACTATAGGCAAAGGTTCCGTCTGCATTCATGTCACGGTCTTGTACAACCACTGGAAAATCATCTACGGCATAGGTTTTCGGCAAGTCCAATAATGCCGTTTCCGCATCATCCACAATAATCATGCCTGCCAAACCAGCATAGACTTGTGATGCTGTAGTACCATGTGGGTGTGGATGATACCAGTTGGTTGAAGCACGTTGATTCACTGTATAAGCAGCATTCCACGTTGTATTGGGTGCAATGGGTTGATGTGGGCCACCATCCATATCAGAAGGTGGGCGCATACCATGCCAATGCAGGGTTGTTTCTTGCCCAATTTGATTGGTCACATTCAAGTTTAACGCATCGCCTTGGCTCACCCTTAATGTGGGTGCTAAAAAGTTACCATTGATACCCATGGTATTGGTCACACCTTGACCAGTAAACGTCTTGGTGCCTGTTTGCATCCTTAAATCAAACACTTTATTCGCAGCAACACCTGCCGTACCCACCATTTCAGGTGGTGTGAAGAATGGACGTGTAAACACACCCGTATTCAACGAAGGTTGCAGGCTTACGCCACCACCCATACCGCCACGACCACCGCTGCTACCACATGATGTAATTGCCAAGCCTGCTAAACCTGCCCCACTCGTCTTCAAAAATGCTCTTCTATCCATGCTATTTCACCTCTGTGTAATAGACGCTGGCTTTGTGTTTTTTGCCATCTGCTGTTTTGAATAAAATCATGATGCCATGTTTACCTGCATGACCAAGGTCGTAACCAGCCATATACCAATCGCCCATTTTCATAAGCATTTTGGATTCCGATGAGTTGTTGGGATGAAAGACTTTTGAATTAATCAAAACATCTGTGAGTGCTTTACCATTTTGCTCAACTTTCACCATCAAATTATGCGAACCACCATGCCCCATACCATCTTTGGCTGGCATGATATGGAAACTCACTGTGTAACCATCCACTTCTTTTTTCTCTAAAAACATACTGGATGCCATATCCATCTTTTGATGTTCATGTTTCATGCCATCAGGTGCCATGTGTTGCGCATGCTGTTTCATCTCATGTCCACTCATATCATGACCTTCATTGGCGTGTACGATTTGTACAGATGCCAATGTCATCATACCTACAATCATTGCTGTTTTCTTCATCTTTATCTCCTTACCGATTTAATGTTTATGCTCTAATATGCTGCCAGATTCAGGGTTCATATCATGTTCCCAGCCGCTACCATCATGAAACATGGCACAGCCACTTAAACTGACCACGACCCCTAACACCAAAATCAACTTACTCATGGCTCATACCATCCATATCCTCTCCATCATCAGAGGAATCCATCATGCCGTGCATAGGCATACCTTCATGCATACCCATACCTTCATCATCACTGAATACTTTTTTCAACATGCAGCCATTGAGTGTAAGCAAGCCAATCACCAGCGTTGCCATCATCAATTTTGCCATTGTATGTTTAGAATTTTTCATGTTTCTTCTCCTTGTTTTATGTGTTTTTCTTTCCATTGTAAGACCAAGCCGTAAATCACGGGCAAGACCAATAAACTTAAAATCGTAGCGGTGAACATGCCGCCAATCATGGGAGCAGCAATCCGTTGCATCACGTCTGAACCTGTACCACTGCCCCACATAATCGGTACTAGACCTGCAATAATTGCCGTAGCCGTCATGGCAATAGGGCGTACCCGCTGTGTTGTGCCTGATGACACTGCATGTTTGATGTCGCTTTCAGATAAAGCACCACCTTTTTCAGCACGAAGTTTGGCAATCGACTGATCAATAAATGTCATCACCAATACACCAATTTCTGCAGAGACCCCCGCCAAAGCGATAAACCCAACCGCCACTGCCACACTCATATTGTACCCCAAGAACCACACCAGCCAGAAGCCACCAACCAGCGCAAAAGGAATGGATAACATTACTACAGCAGGAGCTAAGAAGTTGCGGAAGTTAAAATACAACAACAAGAAAATGGTGAGTAGTGTAATCGGAACCACCACTTTAAGGCGAGCATTGGCACGCTCCATATACTCAAACTGCCCTGACCAAACCAAGGCATAACCTGCGGGTATATTCACTTGCTCTGCCACCATCTTTTTGGCTTCAGCCACATAACCACCAATATCTGAGGTGGTAATATCCACATAAATCCATGCATTGGGTGTCGCATTTTCTGTTTTGACCACAGGGGCACCACGTCTAAGCTTCAAGTCAGTAACCAAAGATAACGGAATTTGCGCACCTGTTGGTGTAGAAATCAACACACGTTTCAGTTCTTGCATATTATCCCTAAGCTCTCGTGGGTAACGGATGTTAATGGGATAACGTTCAAGTCCTTCCACCGTTTCACTCACATTCATGCCGCCAATCGCTGATTGAATTACATCTTGAATATCACCCACAGTAAGCCCGTATCGTGCAGCTTCTTCACGGTTAATGTCGAAATCTAGGTAATAACCACCCGCAGCTTTATCGGCAAAAGCAGACAACGTATCAGGGTGGTTTTTGAGTACATTCTCAATATCACCCGCCACTTTTTCCAATACATTCAAATCAGGCCCTGACACTTTAATACCAATCGGTGTTTTGATGCCTGTAGATAACATATCAATGCGCGTTTTAATCGGATACGTCCACGCATTGGCAACACCTGGGAATTTGATGGCAGCATCAAACTCACTCATCAGTTCTTTGGTGGTTTTATTTGGGTCTGGCCACTCATCTTTAGGTTTAAGACGAATGGTCGTCTCAATCATCGAAAGTGGTGCTGGGTCTGTTGCTGTTTCAGCACGACCAACTTTACCAAACACATGATATACCTCTGGGAATGTCGCAAGGATTTTGTCCGTCTGCTGCAATAATTCCTTGGCCTTGGTAATGGAAATACCGGGATATGTGGTCGGCATGTACAAGATGTCACCTTCATCCAATGGTGGCATAAATTCTGAACCAGTCTTCATCACAGGATAAACTGTCACAGCCAACACAACCACGGCGATGATTAAAGTTAATTTGCGCCATTGCATGGCAAGCAATAACACGGGTTGATGCAATTTTTTCAAATGCACATTCAACCAATTGTGTTCTTCACTTGGAATTTTGCCGCGAATCAACAAGCCCATCAGCACAGGAACCAATGTCACCGCTAAAATTGCTGCAGCAGCCATGGCATAAGTTTTAGTAAAGGCTAAAGGTGCAAACAAACGACCTTCTTGGGCTTGTAGGGTAAACACAGGTAAAAAGGACACTGTGATAATCAGAAGTGAGAAAAACAGCGCAGGGCCCACTTCCTTGGATGCAGACAATACAGCCGTCCACCGCTCATTCGCATTCAACTCAACTTCTTCGTCATTCCCGCGAAGGCGGGAATCCATATCTTGCCGCACTTCTGTACTATTATGGATTCCCGCCTTCGCGGGAATGACAGCTTGCTTCTTATTTTCAACTGCTCGTTCAAGGTGTTTATGTGCATTTTCAATCATCACAATCGCACCATCAATCATGGCTCCAATAGCAATCGCAATACCACCCAAACTCATGATGTTTGCCGATAAACCCTGCCAACTCATAATCAGAAACGCCATCAAAATACCGATGGGTAAACTGATAATTGCAACCAATGCCGAGCGCACATGCATCAAAAAAATTAAACAAATAATGGCAACCACAATGGATTCTTCGATAAGCTTTTCTTTGAGGTTATCCACGGCACGTTCAATCAAATCGCCCCTATCATACACAGGTACAATTTCTACACCTTCAGGTAAGCCCGCTTTAAGCTCCTCAAGCTTTTCCCGCACACGTTCAATCGTTGCCAAAGCATTTTCACCAAAGCGCATGATGATGATACCACCAGCAACCTCACCTTCACCATTAAGCTCAGCCAAACCACGGCGAAGTTCGGGGCCAAGGTGAATGTTTGCCAGTTGTTTAAGGAAAATCGGTGTGCCATTATCATCCACGCCTACAGGAATGGTTTCCAAGTCTTGAATCGACTTGATATAGCCCAAACCGCGCACCATGTATTCGGTTTCACCCATTTCTACCAAACGACCACCCACATCATTATTCGAGCGTTGAATCGCATGTTTAATTTTAGCCAGCGAGATATTGTAAGCCCGCAATGCTTCAGGGTTTAGTTCAACTTGGTATTGCTTAACATAACCCCCAATGGATGCCACCTCCGACACGCCCTCTACAGTTTGTAAGGGATAACGCAGATACCAGTCTTGGATAGAACGAAGCTGCGATAAATCATGATTGCCCGTTTTATCCACCAAAGCATATTCATACACCCAGCCCACACCTGTGGCATCAGGGCCAAGCTTGGGCGAAACATTGGCTGGCAGCCTATCTGCTGCATAATTGAGGTATTCCAACACACGCGTTCGTGCCCAATACATATCCGTGCCATCTTCAAAGATGACATAGACCATAGAAAAACCAAAAAAGGAATAACCCCGCACCACTTTGGTATTGGGTACAGACAACATGGCTGTCGTTAATGGGTAAGTGACTTGGTCTTCCACCACTTGCGGGGCTTGCCCTTCAAAGTCTGTGAACACAATGACTTGCACATCAGATAAGTCTGGTATGGCATCCAATGGCGTGTTCTTCATGGCTTGAAACCCTGCAAATGTAAGCAGTAACATTGCAATCAAAACCAAGAATCGGTTTTTAATGGATGCTTCAATCAGCGTACGAATCATGGTTATTTACCCTCCATGCTCATATCATCCATCTGCATATCCATGCCTTGACCACCCATGTCCATATCATCCATTTGCATGGTCGAATCTTGATTCGGGTTCACATCATTAGAGCCTTGTGCATCAAGGCTTTCCATCATTTTTGCCGTAGCTTCTTTAAGCTTAGATTCTGAATCAATCAAGAATTGACCCGAAGTCACAACCTTTTCTCCAGCTTGCAAACCATGCACCACTTGTACCAAACCATCCGCTTCTACACCAAGCGTAACCTTACGTGGTTCAAACTTACCTGCTTCACGTTGTACAAATACTTGGTTTTGTTCACCGGTGCGAATAATGGCTTCTAAGGGTACAACCACAGCATTGAACTGTTTACTGGCTTTCACAACGACATTGGCAAACATTTCAGGTTTTAAAACCAATTCTGGGTTATCAAACTCAAGCCTCACTTTAAGTGTGCGTGTTTTGGCTTCCAAATAAGGGTAAATAAAAGTGACCTTGCCCGTAAATATGCGCCCAGGAACACCTGCAACTTGCATACTTGCTTCATCACCAACCTGCACCCAAGGCAAGTCATCTTCATACAAGTCAACAATCACCCAAACCTTTGATAAATCTGCAATTTTATACAATTCGGTGTTGGGAGTAATGCGCTGTCCATCGCGCGCACCAATATGCATCACAATGCCATCAAAAGGTGAATGAATATGTAACCCTTTCATCACTTTCCGTGTTTTATTGAGCTGTTTGATTTGATGTTCTGGCACATCCAATAGCTGTAAACGCTCACGTGCTGAATCAAGCAGACTTGCCGCACCATCACGTACATCCTGAAATGGGCTATCTTTGAGCATATCGGCATTTTTTAATGCCAGTAAATATTCTTCTTGGGTTGCCACCAATTGCGGCGAGTAAATAGATAGCAACATAGTATCTTTTTTGACATGTTCGCCCGTTTCATCGACAAACATCTCTTCCACCCAGCCGTTATATTTAGGGTGCAATAATGCCACGCGCTCTTCATCATACGTCACCCGACCAATGGTTCGAATATGACGCGATAAATCTTGCTGCTTAGCCATAGTGGTACGCACAGCCATGTTTTGTTCTACCGTACCATCTATCGTTACCGTGCCTACAGGTGAGCCACTGCTGCTACCACCATCGGCAAATACGGGGATATAGTCCATGCCCATCTCATCTTTAGCAGGTACAGGGGAAGTAATCGCAGGGTTCATTGGATTGCGATAAAACAATACTTTTTTCTCCGCGGGTTTATCCGCTTCCGCATAAACAGGAATGTAATCCATGCCCATTTCATCTTTAGCGGGTACAGGCGAAGTAATCGCAGGGTTCATCGGGTTGCGGTAAAATAATACCTTTTTACTATCTTCAGATGCTTGTTGCTGCCTTAAATCAGATGATGAAGGTGCAAACATATACCCTGCACCCAACCCAAGCAGTAACATGACACCTGCAACTGTTATCGTTTGTTTATTCATGATGATTCTCCAGACCTGTGTTCACTGATTTTTCTTGGCTGTGCTGCGTCACACCGTGGATACTCTTACCCACAGCCGCGTCTAAACGTGCTAAACTTTGTTTGGCTTGTGCCAATACTTTCCAATATTGTGTTTCATAGTTGTAGAGGGTGATTTGCGTGCGAACGAGGTTTAAAAAATCCACCTTATTCACTTGGTATGCCGCAAGCATGGATGCCACGGTTTGCCTAGCTTGAGGAATAATGCCTTGTTTAAATAATGATGCTTGTTGCTTGGCACGTTGATAATCAGATAAAGCGACACCCACCTCTGCTTGCACTTGTGCCAATGCATCTTCGTAAGCAAATTCAGCCTGCATGGCTTCGGCTTTGCGTTGCCCAAGCTGTGCATCTTGCGTATTCCCAAAAGGAATATTAAAACTCAAGCTTAAGCTCGCTAAGTCTGCTCTATCCAAACCAGTAGTAGCATTGCTCGCCCTTGCACCATAACTTGCTGATACTTTGAAATCAGGATAAAAATCTTTCTCTGCCACAGCAACTTGGGCTTGTCTTGCATCTATGCCCCATTGTTTACCATGCAAAAGTGGGCGATTGGCTTGCGCCACTTGCAATAAAGCCTCTTTGCTTTGTAAATCATACAGCAACTCATCCACTGTATGGGGTAACACGATTGATGTTGAAGCCGGTTGATTGAGTAAAGCATTCAATCTGGCTT
>JALSZC010000324.1 GCA_027059605.1 Ghiorsea sp.
GTAGCTGTGCTTTTAATGAATCAATTTCACTCATTGTTACCCTCAACCCTATGCCATCATAGGTTATCAATAGAAGCAGCACTCTACAAAGAAGTTACAAAAAATCATTAGATGAAAAAAGTTGTTCCATGAACCAATACAATAACCCTTTAACAAGCAAACTTACATCCCTATCATACCCAAAGATGTTTGTGTCAATCACGTTGCAATGCGTCATAAAGATTATTTCATGTCGCATTATTTATTGACTATCTTTGTCATACAGAGAAATCAAGAACCGTATGCTTATTTGAAACTATCATTCTCAATTCTTGACACTTCTTCAATGCCATCCCGCAAGAGAAAAGGCAAAAAGAGTATACTGTCCCCGACTTCCTCAAGCTGCGTAAACGCACCATAATTGACGGATGTGCTTAATTTGCGACTAAGGCATCACACGCACAGTAAATGCTTGCCACCAAATACATGGGCAACATCAGAATGGTTCCATGGCTGATTATTCAATCGAGTCTGACTTCTTTGGTTAGGTCTCATGGTTTCAATTCTTCCAAGGAATAAACCCCATTAAATATAGTGGGTTCACTCCAAAATTCAATCCTAAAACTTTTACCTAACTTAGAAGACTGAATAAACCCAATCATGTATTTTCCAAATACATTCTTTTCTAAATATAAGTTACGTATTTTTGTTTTTTGAAGTATTGAAGAAATATTACCTTGGAACACCACTCTTTCCCTTGCTTCGTCACTGTAAATAGTAATTTTATCTGTAGGCAAGAAATCATTCCTATTCGACACTATCCTTTCCACTTCATCTGTTGCCCCTCTTCCCTCTATATCAAGCACCATAAGAACCTCAGAGTCTCGCCTAAGGTTAAAGATTATTTCCCCTTCACTAAATTCAACATGTCCTTTTAATCGACCAAGCCGTACCTGATAATTATTCTCAATCAGCCCTAAATCACCATCATATTTAATATCATTTGCATCAACCTTACCCTGATTAGTTTTCAAATAAATCACCATTTCATCAGAGTAGCTCGTAGGTGTCACCAAGGGTACAGGAAAACAACCCGTGCCAAACATATGCGTACCCCAACAACGGGAGCCTTTAACTTTAAGCTTATATGCATAAGGATACTCTTCAATTCCTTGAATAGCCTCAACATGTGTTGAACGTGGCTCTTCGAACCACGCACAACAGCCTGAAAGAATAAACAGCATTGCCCCAAATGTTACTTTATTTTTCACAACTACACTCTTCCAAACGTAAAAGCCTCTGACTTGGGGAAATCGGGGACAGTATAATTATTTACCCCTTTTTCGCAGTTCTGGGGGTAAAGTACATAACTCAGCCTATTCATAAGCCTAGAATGGCGACTTTCCAGCACAAAATCAAATCATGTGCAGTCTAAACTTAAAACCTCTGCGTCATTCTGTGTACTCTGCGGTTCAAAGCTTTTACACAAACAAAAATGGCAGAGCCATTACAGCCCTGCCATTCTTCAATCGAATACCCGACCTATGTCGGTAATAGTTATTGAATATTTGCTTTCGCCGTTTCTGCAAGTTGCGTAAACGCTTCTGCATCACGAACTGCAATATCAGCAAGCACTTTACGATCTAGCGTGATACCTGCTTGATTCAAACCATGCATAAAACGTGAATAGCTTAAACCATTCAAA
>JALSZC010000325.1 GCA_027059605.1 Ghiorsea sp.
TCGCATCAGCAATGACTTCTCGCTTTTGGCTGATAGGCAAACCTTCGGGGTAGCTAATGTTGGGAATATGATGTTGTCTTTCCAATAACTGCTGTTGCGATTTGTTGATGTCTGATTGTAAGCGTTGTAGCTGCGTGCTTATATTTTTATTCTTTTTCGCTAACCCACGCAATTTTCTAAGTCGATTGGAAAACGACCTACGCTGAAACAACATACATGTTTGAATGTTTTGCCTGAATTCTGACCAGTTGATTAGATTATCCATGGTTGCCAAGTGTAATCACAGTATTGCATGATTGATATACCATATGATTTTGGGTTATGCTGCGATATGGATAGGTTAGAGCGAGCGCAAAAGCTGCATCATATACTACAAACACACAGCGGCAGACCCGTTTCACTGTCATTTTTATGTGAAGCTTTGGAAACAGGCGAGCGAACCGTTCGGCGGCTGATTGATGATATGCGCCTTTATCGTGATGCTCCCATTCTTAATAAACCCAACCAAGGTTATTTCTATGCCAAGGGTTCAACATTTGAACTGCCAGGTATTTGGTTTTCCAATGACGAGTTGCAGGCATTGCTTACGATGCAGCAACTTACGGAACATTTGTCAGGTGGTTTTTTTCATGAACAAATTACGCTTATTCAAGAGAAACTCAGCAAACTTTTGCATAAAAATTTACCATCGCAAGATCATGTGCAACGGATTCGGGTGTTGGGTTCAGGTACGAGAAGCAAGCGAATACCCATGTTTTCAGTGGTTGCATCGGCTTTATTAAACAGAAAACGCTTGGAGATTCAATATTATAGCAGGCAAAACAACGCTTGGAGTGAGCGTTCGGTATCGCCGCAACATTTGGTTTTTTACAAAGGGAATTGGTATTTGGATGCTTGGTGTCATGCCAAAAAAGATTTAAGAACATTTGCAGTAGAGAATATCAAAGAAGCTAAGGTATTAGAGAGTAGGTGCCATGTGTTGCCCAAAGCAAAACTTGAACAGCTATTAACAAAATCTTTTGGCATATTTTCTGGCGAACCAAGGGCAACGGCAGTGCTGCGGTTTACGGAAAAAGCAGCGCGATGGGTTGCTGATGAGCAGTGGTTTCCTGATGAAGCGGGTAGATGGTTGGATGATGGAAGATTTGAATTGCGTATTCCCTATGCAGACCCTACTGAGCTTATCATGGAGATTTGTAAATATGGTGCAGATGTGCAAGTGATTGAGCCGCCTGAGTTGATTGCACAGGTTGCAGAGCGTTTGAAGCAAGCGGTTCATCAATATAGGTAAGGACAATATATGTCCACGCCCCATGATACGCTTCACCCTTCATTGCATGTGGAGGTAATGGCATGGATAGGCGTGATTTTATTAAAATGTTACTGCAAGGTGGAATTTCTGCACCACTGATGCCCGCTGTTGTATGGGCTGCACCAACGAGGAAAGTCATTGTGCAGCAATCGTCCATTGCGGGCTTTCAATATTACGATGGGGAGCAAGTGTTTTCTGGGTTGCAGGTGAACACACCGCTGCTTTTAATACGAGAGCAAGACAATACATACGATAAAAATGCAGTTGCAGTACACTTCAAGCAATACAAGCTCGGTTTTGTACCCAAAGCGGATAACACAGCCGTTGCCCAAATGCTGGATAGAGGAGAGTATTTATCGGCTCGAGT
>JALSZC010000326.1 GCA_027059605.1 Ghiorsea sp.
GATTTCATTATTTTGTGTGCGCAACATCCTAAAGCTGCCAATGAAGTGTTTTTGATTTCGGATGGTGAAGATGTTTCGACCACTGAATTGTTACAGAAAGTCGCTAAAGCTATGGGCAAAAAGGCGCAATTGCTGCCTGTGCCAGTGGGTTTGATGAGATTTGTTGCTAAGCTTTTGGGTAAAGAAGATGTTGCCAATCGCTTGTTTGGCTCTTTGCAGGTGGACAGTAGCAAGGCAAGGGAAATATTGGACTGGCAGCCTGTGACTACCATGGATGAACAATTGAAAAAGATGGTGGGCACGAAGTAATGAAGCGAGTGTTTGATGTGGTTTTGGCACTGGTTGCATTGCTACTTTTGGCTGTTCCGATGTTGGTTGTCGCTGTGTTGGTGAAGCTTACATCCAAAGGACCTGTCTTGTATTGGTCGGATAGAGTGGGGAAAGATAATAAAATTTTTAGAATGCCTAAATTTCGCAGCATGAAAGTGGATACCCCCGCCGTTGCCACGCATTTATTGGAAGACCCGAAAAGTGTACTCACACCGATTGGTGATTTCTTGCGTAAATCCAGTTTGGATGAGCTGCCTCAATTGTGGTGTGTACTTAAAGGTGACATGAGCTTTGTTGGTCCACGCCCTGCCTTGTTTAATCAAGATGATTTAATTGCTTTGAGGACAGAAAAAGGTGTACATCGTTTGCCTGTAGGCGTTACAGGCTGGGCGCAGGTGAATGGTCGCGATGAATTGCCGATTCCGCAAAAGGTGGACTTGGATGTAGAATACCTGCAAAGGCAGTCATTTTTCTTTGATGTCTATATTTTATGGCTGACTTTGATTAAAGTCGTGCGTAGAGACGGCGTGTCTCACTAAAAAGAGAGGGGCTGCATATGAACCAATCCATATTATTATCCATTTCAGGCAAAGATAGAGCAGGCATTGTGCGTGATGTGAGTGAAGTGTTGCTGCATGCGCAAGCCAATATTGAAGACTCATCTATGGCTGTGCTTCGTGGTCGGTTTACCATGATGTTGATTGTGGTATTGGAAGACAGTGGGCTTAGTAGTTTAAAAGCTGCACTTGCCGAGCTTGAGCAACGCACAGGCTTAACCGTGCAATCGCAGGTATTGAGTGCTGATGAAGCAGGGCATATACCTGAGGAACCTGATTGTGTGATTACGGTGAGTGGTGCGGATAAACCGGGTATTGTCTTTGCGGTGACAGAT
Organism: Ghiorsea sp.; assembly: GCA_027059605.1. Taxonomy (GTDB): domain Bacteria; phylum Pseudomonadota; class Zetaproteobacteria; order Mariprofundales; family Mariprofundaceae; genus Ghiorsea. Next base: position 1,223 of record JALSZC010000326.1, read on the forward strand.
GTGATGGCGGAGCTTGGTGTGTCGGTGGCAGATGTGTCCACGCGGGCACGAGGGGAAGTATATATGATGGCGCTGGAAGCTGTGGCAGGTGATAAGTTAAATGCTTTGCAAACCAAGCTTGCAGGTGTTTCCGATAAGTTATCGGTGTCTATTGAAGTACATCAGCTTGATGATGGCGTGATGTAACGCTAGCTATGTATGAGCTATTAACTTTGCCTGATGAGCGATTAAGGCAAAAGTCTCAATCTGTGGTGAAATTTGATGATGAACTACACCAGTTTGTCAAAGTATTAGAGCAAGCTATGCTTGATGGTCAGGGCGGTGTGGGTATTGCTGCTCCGCAGTTGGGTGTGTTCAAGCGCATTGTGATGGTTGATTGCTCTCTGGGTTTGCATAAAAATAAAAACCATGGTCGGCTTATTATGGTCAACCCTGAAATCATTGCACAAGATGG
>JALSZC010000327.1 GCA_027059605.1 Ghiorsea sp.
CGCAATATACATTCTTACATATTAGCTATTCATGATGTATTAATACTCATGAATAAGAGTACGGATTCTAAAACATAAGGGGATAAAATATGAAATACAAAACATGGTTAATAGCTTTGGGGTTAATGTTTGGCTTGGTAGCATGCGGAAATACAAATAATGGTTCTAGTGCAGCAGATGCTGGGCTTTCCACACCACTCAATACTAATGAAATTGCAGGCTTAAAATATATGCGTGAAGAAGAAGAACTAGCACGTGATTTGTATATGACCATTTTTAATAACAAAGGGCTTACTGTTTTCCAAACCATTTCAACCAATTCTGAAACAGTACATGCACAAAAAATGTTGGATTTACTCAATACCTATGGTGAAGCTGACCCATCTACAGGCAACCCAGCAACATATACGGATACAGGACTACAAACACTGTATAATACACTGGTCGCTAGCGCCACAGGTGCGACTACCGTTGATTTGGATGCATTGATGGTAGGTGCAAAAGTTGAAGAAGTAGATATTGATGATATTAATGCCAAAAAAGCACAAGTGCAGCCTGTACACGCTTTAATTATCCAAACTTATGACAATCTTTTATGTGGTTCACGCAACCACTTGCGTTCATTTGTTTCGCAGATTGAAGCAATTACAGGCACAGCTTATGTTGCTCAAGTACCTGCTGTTGCAACTGAGGTTGCCACGATTCTGGCTGGTGCTCAGGAGCAATGTGGCAAATAAACTATTGATGGCTGCCCAAGACTAATAAAGTGGCCATTGGTCTTTTACTTTCATTGTAAAAGCAGTGCCTTGATATTGCAGTTGAATGCCTTGGGGTGTGATATGCGTAAGTTGTAGCTGTTCACCAATGTACTGTTGCTCGTGTTTGACTTGGTTGTTGATAATAACCATACGTTTACTGACTTCTTCGCTATAAACATGAGCAGAAATAACGATGGGTGGAAGCTGATTCCGCAATGCTGAATCCAATCCCATAATATTGGGGATAGTCTTCACTTTTTCTTGAACAAAAACGTCTTTTTTCTCAATTTTTTGTGTGGGTTGAGACTTCACCACTTGGGCTTGAATAGTTGCCTCAACTTTTGGGGTTATAACTTGGTTTTTTTGCGATGTAGCAGCTTGTTGTTGATGTGGCGTTTCACTTTTATTTAAAAGCACCCAAAGCATAAATAGCACCAAAGCAACAGTGATAAAATAAAGTCCGTATTTGCCTCTTGTTTTCGGAGTCGCCTCTCCTTGTGTTGAAACAGGTGGAACAGACGTTGAAGGCTGTTGCTTTCTATCCTTTTCTGCTTTATTCAGCGCATCTAAAATATACGACATCAGTTGCTTTCCTTCGCAATATGCAAACTTGGAGAAGTAATATGGTTTAAAGCATTGATACGAATCCAAGTGAGGGGGCCTGCGACACCATCGGGAGATAAACCTTCTTGCCGTTGCAATGTTTTTACTTGTTCTTTGAGCGTATCATCATATTGGGTACGTGGTGCACCAATCCAACTTTGATGCAAGGCTTGGGTGACTTGCTCAGCTAAAGTGGCAACCAAAGCCCCTGAATGACCAGGGCGCACTGGTGCGTCATAACCTTTGGGAGCTTTCCACAACAATGTAAAATCATTGTGGCTAAACAATGCTAAGGTTGAGAGTGGTACTTCTG
>JALSZC010000328.1 GCA_027059605.1 Ghiorsea sp.
ACAATACATACGATAAAAATGCAGTTGCAGTACACTTCAAGCAATACAAGCTCGGTTTTGTACCCAAAGCGGATAACACAGCCGTTGCCCAAATGCTGGATAGAGGAGAGTATTTATCGGCTCGAGTAGTTGAACTTGCGCAATCGAGAAACCCTTGGGAAAGAGTGCGTTTTGAGGTGGTGTTGGGTGGATAATTTAGCACCATCCATGCTCAAATCTATTTTGCATTCCAAGCGTGCCAATGTTTATTATCTTGAGAAGTGCCGCGTGATGCAAAAAGATGGGCGCGTGCTTTATCTCACCGAAGAGAGCAAAGAAAAGCATTATTGGAATATCCCGATTGCCAATACAACATGTATTTTATTGGGTACAGGCACTTCGATTACCCAAGCTGCCATGCGTATGTTGGCATCTGCCAGTGTGTTGGTCGGGTTTAGTGGGGGTGGCGGCACGCCCTTGACTGCAGGTAATGCGATTGAATGGCTGACTCCGCAAAGTGAATACCGACCTACAGAATATGTGCAAGGTTGGATGTCCTTTTGGTTTGAGGAAGACAAACGCTTGCAAGCAGCCAAATATTTTCAGCAGCAACGCATTGCTTATATGCAAAAAGTATGGGCGAAGGATAAGGATTTAAAAGCAGAGGGCTTTACCCTTGACGATGCAGATATAAGCAAGGCATTAACATCCTTTGTATCAAGCATCGAGCAGTGCCAAAATGTTACCCAGCTTTTATTGATTGAAGCCAAACTTACCAAAAACCTTTATAAAATTGCTGCAAACCGCACCAAAACCACTGGTTTTGTACGCAATCATGAGAATATTGATGATGCCAATGCCTTTTTAAGCCATGGCAACTATTTGGCGTATGGCTTGGCTGCTACCACGCTTTGGGTGTTGGGTATTCCGCATGGTTTTGCTGTGATGCACGGTAAAACAAGACGCGGTGCGCTGGTGTTTGATGTCGCAGACTTGGTGAAAGATACGCTGATTCTTCCGTGGGCATTTATTTGTGCCAAAGAAAAAGCTACCGAGCAAGAATTTCGCCAGCAATGTTTGCTTAACTTTAGCAAGCACCATGCGTTGGATTTTATGTTTGATACGGTGAAAGAGATGAGCAAGCAGGGCGCAAGCTTATGATGGTGACCTTTGTTTCTCAATGCGAGAAGAAGTCGCTTGCTAAGACGCGCAGAGTGTTAGATGCTTTTGCTAACCGCATTGGCAGCAACACATGGCAAACTGTGATTACCCAAGAGGGTTTGGATGCTGTGCAACAAATGCTGCGTGAGACTGCCAGTAAAAATACGGCTGTGAGTTGCCATTGGATTAGAAGTCGTAGCCGTAGTGATTTGCTTTGGATTGTGGGAAAGAAGGGTAAGTTTAATGCTGAGGGGATTGTGCCTGTGAATTATACAGGCCAGGAGAATATTTTGAAAATGGATGATGTTGATGTGAATATTCAAAAATATATTGCCAATACTAAACAGCAGCCACTTGGTCAGCATTTATTTGCTGTGGGTTATGTCGCTTATTTATTATGCAAACAACTGACAGATAATGATATGCTGGCAAAAACAGTGTTTATAGCAGGGTGCTGGCATGACATGGGTAAAGCCGATCCTGCATTTCAGCAGTGGGCAATGGATAAAACCAAGAAAAAGTTGATTGATGATATTCCAGAAGAAGGACAGCATATTGATAAGGCGGGTAAGTTTTCATTTGAGAAGCACCCAAGGCATAATGAAATTTCATTGTTACTTTTTTCTTTGCTTGAAAGTGAAAAAGATAAGTCGGTAAATCGGGCGAATAGAGCTTTAATCAAGCATAGCATTTACTGGCATCATGCGAAACCCAATCGGAAAGAGGATATTAAAAAACTTGATGGCGTATATAATAAACTTGGCTCACAGCAGGTTGAAAAGTTAATACCGATCACTCATGTCATACTGACAACAATTAAAAATATCATTGCTGGCTATGGTGTTGATTTATCCTTGATTGATTGTCTCAAGTACCCGAATGAAGACAGGCTTTATGATGTAAAGAAAGAGTTTTTAGCAGAATACAAAAGTTATGGTGAAAACGAGCATATCCACGATTTCAAGAAAGATGTGGAAACAAATGCAAATCATAACATTGCACGAACAGTGGTGGTTTCAGCAGACCGATTGGTTTCAGCATTAAGTGCCGAAGCCTTAAATGCTCACATTGAAGAAGGCTCACTTCACATGCTGCTAGACAATGCCTTAGCGCAAGAAAGGGGCTTAGCATCAGATATACAAGTTTGCCTGCAAGGTTTTGAAGATAAATATCCAAACAGTGAGAGAAATAAAAAGCAAAGCCAAGTGGTTGAAGCGTTAAATGGAAGTGATGACAGTGTGACCGTGCTTCAAGGTGCTGCGGGTTGTGGTAAAACAAAAATAGCTTTGGAATGGGCTGCTAAGAATCATGCTAGAAAAATCATATGGGTGTGTCCTCGTGTTCAAGTTTGCCAAGGTTTATTGAATGATTTAACTGCTTCTGAGTATTTACCACATACGAAAATTGAAATATGTACGGGTGAATTTAAAACGATTCACCAGCACGGAAAGGAAGCACCAACACCTGAAAATGAGGAGTTTTCAGGTGATATTGTGCTTACCACCATCGACCAAGTGTTAAACACCATTACGACGCACTCAAAAATCACAGGTTTGGTACAATATATGAATGCTCATGTGGTATTTGATGAATACCATGAGTATATCCCAATGGCAGGGTTTAATTTGCTGTTTGCAGAGCTGGTGAAGTGTAAGCAACTACAAAGCAACGTACAAAATACACTATTGGTATCTGCAACACCGAATTATTATTTTGTACGAAATCTTTTAGGCATTGATGAGGATGATATTGTGAGTATGCCAAGCTTTAATCAAAGCAAATACCACATTGAATTTCAGCCTTTTGATGATAAAGAGGAAGATGTAAGTAATCCATTATATCAGCTACAACCGAACAACACTTTTGTTATTAGTAATACCGCTATTACAGCACAAAAAAGCTTTATTCAAAATCAGAGTGACGAACATGCTATTTTGATTCATTCAAAGTTTAAGAAAACGGATAGAAAAGTGTTGTTTGATAAGGTGTTTGATGCTTTTAAACAGGGTGGAGACAAAAGTTTTGATGTGTTGCGGGCAGGGCCAATTGTTCAAGCCTCATTGAATATCACTTGCGACAAGATGATAACTGAAATGACCAATGCCGAAAACTGGCTACAAAGAATAGGGCGATTGGATCGTTTTGGTGAGAATGATGTGCCGAATCTTTATGTTTCAGCAGTATCAGAGCATGTAAGAAATGGTAAATGCTTGGGTAATGCTAAATTCTTGAATGGTCTTTATTGCTTACAAAGCAGCAAGGCATGGTTGATTTTTTTAGAACGAGAACTGCCTGAGAATCATACAGTTACGATTTCTGAAATATACGATATGTACCAACGATTTTATCAAGATACCAGTAGTTCTGAAGCCATAGAACAAGATTTATTGGCAGCTTTAAAGGCTAGTGCCGTGTTGATTGAAGAAAAAATTATAGACCCTATTTCCTTCCCAAGTAAGAAAAAGACAAAGGATGGAAAGGTCAAAATCAAAAGCAATTCATTACGGGGCAATAGTCGGTTTGTACAAATGGCTGTGATGAATGTTGGTCATGGTAAAAGTGTGTTTCCAAATGACTATGCTTGTATTGATGAGGGCTTAACGCTTTCCGTTGATTTGATTAAAGGCTATGGGGAAAGTGAAATGGATTTGTTAGCCTTTATGGCAAAAAAACACCATTCCATCAAAGATGATTCAAGCTATGGTGTAAAAGCAACGACCAAATATAAAGATAGTGCATATTTGAAAAAATCAAAAGAACCTGAAACACCTATTTATTTAAGTTATACGCTTGAAGATTTAAAAAAAGTAGAAGCAGAGCAGCACCCCTATGCCATTTATTATGCCATAGGAAAAAATCAACCGATAGGGGCTATTTCAGCCTATAAAATTAGTAAACAAGGAGAGTAAGTATGAAAAAAGTAACAGGCATTAAAAGCGTCGACTTCAAAATTACGGCATTGGGGCACGGTGTAGTGAACTGGAATGGACCAACAACATTGACTGGTGATGGCGGTAAAACAGTTGATAATCACACATTGCCAAAGCTACGTGGTTATACCAATTTAACTGGAAAAGTGAAAGATGAAACAGGGTATAAATACAAGAAAGAAGCAACAGATATTGATTTCAAGAAAACGCCTTTGTACATCAGTCAAAACTGTATTCGTCATCATTTATTTAGAGACCAAGCATTTGATTTACATTATGCCGCAGAAAAGAGCCTTCAAGGTGTTTTAGCATCAATTACAGGTTTGATTCGCGGTTATGTTGTGCCTTCTAGTCAATGCAAACGAACCAGCCCATTGTTGATGGAAGATTTTGTAGATGAACTTGGAAATGGAAATTTTGAGCAGTTTGGACAAGCTGGAGAACGTGATAGTTCATCTTTTTTCTCTAAAACCACCTTCGGCGATACAAAATACACATCGTATGGCTCAATAAGTATTGAGCAATTGCAATTTGTCTCGTTAGATAAGAAGTTCGACCGTGCGGCGATGGTGATCAAAGAAGGGCAGGGGGAAGAGGTTGCGCAAGCTGTGCAAGCCTTTATTCAAGCACTAAATCCAGATCTAAACCCACAAGCTGTTTTTCACCCCAATTATGTGCGTGGAGGCACGATTTTTGAAGAAGGAGAACAGGGTATTTTGTTAAACAATGATGCCGTACAGGCATTGGTTGAACATACCCTCACCATGATCAATGAGCTTTCAATTCGCCAAGCAAAATCTTATATGTATGTCGATGAAATTTTGGTCGATTACAATGATAGCCATAAGATGATGCGCATCAAACACAGTGAAGGTGATATATCTGAGCAGCCCAATAGTGATTATGCTGTATATTTCTATTCTAAAGAGAAGTAAGCTATGAAAATTATCATAAATTATGATTCCTCTTGGCGAAATTCGTTTTTAGATGGCAGTAACAATGAGCCTTTGCCTACAAAAGGAAATAAAGTTGTGGGACGTAATTTTGTTGGCTCGATGACGAAGCTGAGAAAAACTGAAAACTTTATGAAGCGAGAAGTGACGCTTGATACTGTTATGGGGCTACTAAATCGAGTTATTGGCGATCAACGCAAGTTATATCAAGCAAGAGCATGTGATACATACTATTTCAAGGACATTGATGGTATAGCTGTGTCTTTTCAAGATAAGGCAATGGAAACCAGTGATATGACGTATATTCGGAATATCACTGGAAGTACCGATCAAAACTCTTTTACAGGAGCAATTAAATCAAATGACTTGATGTTTTCGTCAGATTATTCGGATGAGTTTTGGGGTGTGCTTGCCCTTAATTTTGATGAACTTTGTCGCTTTATTATCAATGATGAAAAAGTAACGACAATGATTGAGAAAGATCCTATTTCAATCATTTCTCGGCTAGAAATTCTGAATAAAGAAAAAGCTGTTCCCTATGAAGCGCTAGCCTGCGAAGCAGTATTGAAATTAAATGCTGTGTTTGAAGGAATCGCATATCTTAATAAAAAAGGCGATGTGATGCCGATAAGCTTATATTGCTCAGCTCTTTATTTGCAATTGGATAGGCTTTCAAGTCAGTTTGATATGAGTTCTGCGAAGACAAAAGCAGGTGGTATAAGCGGTATTTCAAAGCGAGGGTTTACAACCAAAGATTTTATGAACCGCTTTACAACAGGCGATAAAAAGAAAATTTGGGGTAACCCTTATATCCATGAAGAATTTATAAAGGGTGAAGGTAAAACTAAGCACTTGATGACCAAAGCCAGTGGTCAGCTAGAAGTCAATCTTGATATAAGCAGAGATAGAGCCAACGAAATCAAAGGGATGATTGAGAATGCTGGCGTATCTAGCTTTTATTTAGGTAAAAAAGGTTTGGCATATATTTCTTCAATAAGTACTAGGGAGATTCGTAAATGAATGATTATATGGATATTCGGATTAAACCTGATGCGGAAATGCGAGAAAATGTTTTGCTTAATAAAGTTTACACAAAATTCCACAAAGCCTTATGCGATTTGGATGCCAATGATATTGGGGTTGGTTTTCCAGAATATCGGGTAAAGCTTGGATCTTTGATGCGTATTCATGGGGAAAGGCAAAGGCTTGACGCATTGCAAGCACTCAATTGGCTGGGTGGCTTATCTGGCTATTGTGATGTGAGTGACATTTTGCCTGTACCTGAGCAGGTGAAATACCGTGTGGTTTCTCGTGTTCAAAGCAATATGACAGAAGCCAAACTGCGCCGTTTAATCAAGCGGGGAAGTATTTCACCTGAACAAATCAAGGTTTATAAGGCAAAAATGTTTGCAGCAGGGCTGGATAACCCTTATTTGGAACTGAAAAGCAACTCAAATGGGCATAAACATCGTAGGTTTATTCAGTTTGGCGAGTTATTGGATAGTTGTACGGAAGGGGAGTTTGACCAATTTGGTTTGAGTAAAGCAGCAAGTATTCCGTGGTTTTAACCAATAAATTTAACGCTCTTTAAAACTTGTTTATTATCAGTAGGTTAGGATGCTCCACTTTTTCATTGGGTAACTCATGAAGAAGTGTGCATCTTTTTGTTTTATAAAGATAAATTGGCTGTATAGTTCGTTCACTGCCGCACAGGCAGCTTAGAAA
>JALSZC010000329.1 GCA_027059605.1 Ghiorsea sp.
TCATAGCTTCAAGCTTACGCAATACGCGGTCTGTGCGCCAGTCTTTGGCCAAAGCCACTGCTGCACGGGTTAAATTGGCCCCATGTTCATCCAATTTGGCTTCAAACTTTTCAAATAAGTTCATAGCATCAGCAGTTGAACCTGCAAAACCGGTCAAAATACTACCATCACGAATCGATCGCACTTTTTTGGCACCATGTTTAATCACAGTATCACCCAAGGATACTTGCCCATCACCAGCAATGGCAACGTCATCACCTTTGCGCACACAGCAAATTGTTGTTGCTTTCCAAGTTTCCATTGTCATATCACTACCTAAGCCTCACTTTCTGGAGATACAATATTGGCTGTCGCAATCAGCGCACCCATACAACCCACCACAGCACCACCAAGCACCAATGGTAAAAACATCGCCCAACCACTCAAATCAATAGCTAAACTCATCTGCCAATCTGCGGTAAACCATAACAAAGGCCACACCAGCAACCATGCAACAAACCCTGCACCTGCTCCTAGCAATAAACCCTCTAAAACAAAGGGCAAACGCACAAACCATTCTTTAGCACCCATCAAACGCATCAAATGCACTTCATCGGCTCTTGCCAACAAAATCATACGCAACGTATTGGACACAATCAATGCCATCGCCAAGCCCAAAACAATGGTCGCAAACCAAGCCAACTTCTCAATCGCCCCTAAAATATCGCCCGCTTCTACCAGCTCCAACTCATCATCATTGACTTGACCATGATACTCTTCTGCCACTTGCTTAATGCGTTGCAACACTCCTTTTTCTCTAGGTTCGGTTAATGTCACTTCAATACTCTCGGGCAAATGTTTGATAAAACTACTGGCATTCAAATCACTACCACCCAACCATTTTTCCATCCATGCCTCAGCTTCTTCTTTGGCAACCAAATGCACATCTTCAACACCTGCTATTTCTTTCAAGTGTTCTTGCAAAGGATTGATTTGCTTCTTATTTTCCTGCTCCACATATACATGAACTTTAATATCTTGCTGCCAAGAGCCTACCCACTGCTGCCCGCCTTGAAGTGCCAACCACACTAAACCAACAGACCACAATGCCACCGCCACAATCATCAACGCCAAAACTTGGTGAATACCAAAAGGCGGCAGTTGCCAGCCACCCGGCAAACGCATGGATGCTTTATGTTGTTGCTCCTTTTTCTTGATTTTACTTTTTTGCACTTTCTTTTTCTTTATCACTTTACTCATGATGATTGCCCCGTCATCAATGCACCTTGGTGAAGCTGCATCACCAGCCCTGGGTGTGATGTTAACAAATGCAAATCATGGGTTGCCATCAATACTGTTGTTCCCAACTTGTTTAATGCCATAAGTAAATCCAACACGTGACGTGCGGTATCATCATCTAAGTTGCCTGTGGGTTCATCCGCCAAAATCATGGGAGGGTTGGCAAGCATAGCTCTAGCAATCGCAACCCGCTGTTGTTCACCACCCGAAAGCGTTTCAGGATAAGACCACAATCGATCTTCCAAGCCCACAAAGGAAAGTACCTTTCTCACACGCGGCAATAAACGCTCAGCATCCCAGCCTTGCACCCGCAACGGCATTGCCACATTTTCAAACACGGTGCGAGCATTCAATAACCGATTACCCTGAAAAATAATGCCAATGCGCT
>JALSZC010000330.1 GCA_027059605.1 Ghiorsea sp.
GCGATGCTTGCATACAAAAGCCGATAAAAAGCAGCCACATGAAAGCTTTGGGGTTGGGTTGTGAGCTTGGTTGTTGGCTATTTTGTTTGCTTATGGTGGATAAGTCAGGAAAACCTACGGCTGCAAGCGTGGTAAGCACCAATAAACCTGTAAGTATCCAAGGAAACAAGCTGATGCTGTCGCCAACCAAATACATGCCGCCTGCAAACGATGCGATAACAAAACCTACAGAACCCCAAACTCTTAAGCGCCCATAACTCATGATAGATATTTCTGAGACAACCAAAGATAGACCATCTGTAAGTGGTAGGATTGCAGCCCAAAAGAAGCCGAAAATAATGACGATAGCAAGCAATACATTGATGTCCCAATGCGGAATAAGTAATGCGGATGCAGATGTGGCAAGCCCAGATGTGAGTAATAAGAAAGTACGTGTATTGGTGTTTTTATATTCCAAGAGTAAGCCTGCAAGCGGAGGAGCTATCACTTTTGCAGCAGCGAGTGCACCAACAAAAATACCCACCCACACCGTAGTCATGCCTAAATCCGTGAGGTAAACGGGAAAATAAGGCAGGATTAGCCCCATGGCAGCAAAGTATGCTGCATAAAATAGGCGAATGGCGATAAGGGATTGCTTGGAAATCACTGCGCTATACTCGTGATGAAGTTCTATTGTGTAAAGGTGACTTTTTGTGAAAATTGAAGTGTGTTTAGGGCAAAACTGTAAACCTTATGGCGGGCAAGACTTGGTGGATGCTTTAAAGGAAAAAGGTGTCCCTTTCACAACATTTGAATGCCGCAGTTTATGTACGTATGCACCAGTTGTTTTTGTGGATGATAAAGCCAAGCTCAAAGCGCAATTTAAAGATGTATGTTCATAATTCTTACGATGATGCAGTAAAGGCATCCGCTAATATATCATTTTCAGTTAGTCCATGTTGCAATAATGTTTCTTTTATGGTTTGGACTACAGCATCATCACCACATAAATATGCCCGTTTGCCAGTGCAATCTCCCAGTGTGTCGATGATTAACTTATCAATCATGCCTTGTTTGCCATTGGCGGGTGCATCACCTTGAAGCACACATGGGATATAGCTTAGGTTATTTACATCATGAACCATATCTTGGATTTCATTTTGATAATACAAACCTTCTTGGTTGAGGCTGGCATGAAACAGATAGATTTGCCCCTGATGGTTGGACTCTAAAGCATCACGAAGAATGCCAAATAAAGGGGCAAGCCCTGTACCTACACCTGCTAAAATAATGTCTTGTTCAGGTTTATCTTGTTGATAATAACATGCGCCAGATGGCCCTGATATTTCAATGTTTTCACCACGTTGTAATTCATCACATAACCAATTGCTCATGCGTCCATTGGCTATGCGTTTGATGTGTAGCTCCATAAAGTTTTCACAGGGTAAAGAGGCAAGGGAATAGCTACGCGTGAGTTGGCTTTCAGGTTGGATAAGATTGATAAATTGCCCTGCTTTGTATTGTAGTGATTCAGGGCGCACCAAACAAAGACGGAACACATCATCATTAAGCCATGTTTTTTCAAGAACCATGGTGGTGTAATTTGCGAAGTCAGAAATATTCTTTTCAGCAAAAGTGACGTTATCTTTGGTGGCAACTTCTATACTGATGTCTTGGTTTG
>JALSZC010000331.1 GCA_027059605.1 Ghiorsea sp.
CATTGGCTGTGCCTTGGTATGTTTCACCCACTTTATCCAATAACACCCACACACGATTCAAGAAACGACTTGCGCCCTCCACACCTTTATCGCTCCACTCCAAATCACGCTCTGGTGGTGCGGCAAATAAGGTGAATAAACGTGCCGTATCTGCACCATATTTTTCAATAATATCTTTGGGGTCAACCGTATTGCCCTTGGACTTGGACATCTTGGTACCATCCAGCAATACCATGCCTTGGGTTAAAAGGTTCTTAAAGGGTTCAGAGCCTACTTTATCCCCATCAAATAAACCTTCATCACGCATCAATTTATGATAAAAACGAGCATACAACAAATGCAGCACCGCATGTTCCACACCACCAATATATTGATCCACTGGCGACCATTTCTCCATACTTGCGGCATCCACCATAGCAGTATCACAGTTGGCAGAAGTATAACGATTCATATACCAGGAAGATTCCATAAAGGTATCAAAGGTATCGGTCTCACGCTTGGCAGCTTTGCCACATTGTGGGCAATCCACATTCACAAAGGCTTCGCAATCTGCCAAAGGTGATGCACCACCAGTCGGTTGCAAATGTTCAGGCAATACCACAGGTAAATCTTGCTCTGGCACAGCCACAGTGCCGCAATCATCGCAATGAATCACAGGAATAGGCGTACCCCAATACCGTTGACGTGATACCAACCAATCTCTTAGGCGGAACTGTGTGCGCTCCTCACCTTTACCATGCGTATTCAACCAATGTGTAATGGTTTTCTTGGCTTTATTTGACTTTAAACCATCAAACTCACCCGAGTTGATGAGTACACCCGCATCGGTAAATGCAGCTTCTTCAATATCCCATTCGCCCTTTTCAGGCTGAATCACTTGTTTGATATTTAAACCATATTTCTTTGCAAAATCATAATCGCGCTCATCATGGGCTGGCACACTCATCACCGCACCAGTGCCATAAGACATCAATACAAAGTTTGCCACCCAAACAGGCACAGCTTCGCCTGTAATCGGATGAATAGCATTCAAACCAAGCGGCATACCTTTCTTTTCCATGGTTGCCACATCAGCTTCTTTGGTTGAAATCACACTGCACTCTTCCAAAAAGGCAGCAAGCTCTGCATTATTCTCCGCAGCTTGGATTGCCAAAGGATGAGCCGCAGCCACTGCCATATAAGTCACACCCATGAGTGTATCAGGACGTGTAGTGAAAATATCTAAGGTTTTTTCGCTGCCTTCTATTTGGAAAGAAACTTCCGCACCTGAAGATTTGCCAATCCAGTTGCGTTGCATACCCACAACCTTATCAGGCCAACCTTTGAGTTGGTCGAGGTCATTTAATAATTCATCTGCATAATCGGTAATTTTAATAAACCATTGCGCCAAATTCTTCTTATGCACAGGTGTATCACAACGCCAACACACACCATCTTCCACCTGCTCATTAGCAAGCACAGTATGGCAAGGCTCGCACCAATTCACTTCAGCTTCTTTACGATACGCCAAACCTTTTTCCATCAGTTTGGTGAACATCCATTGTTCCCAACGGTAGTATTCAGGTTTGCAAGTCGCTATTTCTCGGCTCCAATCATAAGAAAGCCCTAAACGCTTGAGCTGACCACGCATTTGTTCGATATTGGCATACGTCCATTCCG
>JALSZC010000332.1 GCA_027059605.1 Ghiorsea sp.
TCATGATTTGATGGCAGCGATACAGCTTGAATGAATCTTCTAACATATCCAAACGTTCACCTGCGGCATCATCACGTGAATCTTTAAGCCAGCGATTGGCTTGCAAGAGTGCTGCTGGGCCTAAGAACCTATCACCATTCCACCACCAAGATGGGCAGGAAGTGGTGCAGCAGCCACAAAGTATGCATTCGTAGCTACCATCAAGCTCCGCACGTTCTGTAGGTGTTTGCAGGCGTTCATGCTCTGGTCTTGGGGTGTTGGACTGTAGCCACGGTTTAACTTGTTTGTATTGGTCGAAGAAGTGCGTGGTATCAACTACCAAATCACGCACCACTTGCATACTTGGTAATGGACGAACCACAATGGGTTGTTTTAAACCTTCAATCGGGGTGATGCATCCCAGACCATTTACACCATTGATATTCATACCATCCGATCCACACACGCCTTCACCACATGAGCGACGGTAGGTGAGCGAACCATCGAGATTCCATTTGATATAATTTAAGGCATCCAAAAGCTTCATGCCTTGTTTTTCTACAGGCACTTCAAAGCTTTGCATATAAGGCTTTTCATCGGTTTCAGGGTTAAACCTATAGATTTTCAGCTTCACGGTTTTATACATGCTCATACCCCCGCACCGAGAAAATTTGCATATTTATGGATTCCCGTTTGCACGGGAATGACGAATGGCTGCCTAGTAAACAATTTAGTAAACCCGCTTTTTGGGTGGAAAGGATTCCACAGTCATAGGAATCGTTCGCACAGGTTTGTAGCTCACTTCTACAGTATCACCTTGCACAGTTGCCAGAGAATGTTTCATCCATGTTTTATCATCGCGCTCTGGGTAGTCATCCCGAGCATGTGCACCACGTGATTCTTTGCGGGCAGCAGCACTGGCAGCAGTGGCACGGGCAAGACTCATCAGGTTTTCCAGCTCTAGGGCTTCAATCAATTCGGTATTAAACACACGATTTTTATCTTGAATATGTGTATCTGTCATGCGTTTGGCTAAGGCTTCAATGGCTGCAACACCTTCTTGCATCACTTCTTCGGTACGATACACACTAAAATGGGTCTGCATCATGTTTTGCATTTCTGCTCGAAGTTCTGCGATATTACTTTCAGCTTTATCGCTATTCAGCCATCGTTCAACCCGTTCTACACCTGTTTGCCAAGCATCAGGGCTAATGGTTTTATGATAACGGTGTTCTTTAAGCCATTTCATGACTCTTAAACCACATGCTCTGCCAAACACCACAATTTCTAGCAATGAATTGCCACCCAAGCGATTTGCACCATGCACAGATGTGCAAGCGGCTTCACCAATAGCAAATAAACCTGCAACTTTATGTTCTTCATCACCATTCTGGGTGACCACTTCGGTATGGCGATTGGTGGGTATGCCACCCATGGTGTAGTGGGCTGTTGGTTGTACAGGAATGGGTTCTTTGGTGCAATCTACACCTGCAAATCTAAGTGCTAACTCATGAATATTGGGTAGTTTTTTGAGGATAGTGTCTTCACCCAAATGGTCTAATTTGAGCAAGACAAAGTCTTTTTTGGAGCCACAGCCTCGACCCTCACGGATTTCCAAGGCGATAGCGCGGCTCACCACATCACGACTTGCCAAATCCTTGGCAGTAGGCGCATAACGCT
>JALSZC010000333.1 GCA_027059605.1 Ghiorsea sp.
AAACCCTCACCCCAACCCTCTCCCTTAAAAGGGCGAGGGAGCTATCAAATTATTCGTCTAAAAATGCAGTGTATTCTTCTGGTGTCATCAACTCGGTTTCAGCATTGTTGTCACTGATTTTGACTTTCGTAATCCAGCCTGTGCCATACGGGTCAGAGTTCACCAAATCAGGTTCGCCTTCTAATGCTTCATTGATTTCAATCACTTCACCAGCCACAGGTGCATAGACATCAGATACCGCTTTGACCGATTCAACCACGCCATAAGCTTCGCCTACATCAACGCTGCGGCCGACTTCTGGCAATTCAACAAACACAATATCACCAAGTGCTTCTTGGGCATGGTCGGTCACGCCGAAAGTAGCGGTATCGCCTTCAATACGCACCCACTCATGCTCTTTGGTAAATCTCAAATCCGTTGGTACTGACATATTATTTCCTCACATTGGAACGAACAAATGGTGTTTTTGTGCGCTCCGCTTCAATTTGTTTGCCCCGTATTTCAACAGTTAATGTGCCATCTGTCATGTGCTCTGGTTTGACATAAGCCAGCGCAACACCCCCGCCAGCCAATGGGGAATGCATACCCGACGTGATTTCACCACTCAACTCACCATCCACAAACACAGGGTAGTGCTCGCGCGGAATACCACGACCCAGCAATTTCAAAGCAATCAACTTTTTCTGCGCACCTTCTGCTTTGCGCGCTTCAACGGCTGCTTTCCCAATAAAATCACCTTTATCCAATTTGGTAATCCACATCAGTTTGGCTTCCACAGGTGTCACACTATCCGAAATCTCATGCCCATAAAGTGCATACCCCA
Source organism: Ghiorsea sp. (assembly GCA_027059605.1). Classification (GTDB taxonomy): domain Bacteria; phylum Pseudomonadota; class Zetaproteobacteria; order Mariprofundales; family Mariprofundaceae; genus Ghiorsea. Next base: position 824 of record JALSZC010000333.1, read on the forward strand.
TTTCAGTGCGCAGCATATCGCGAGCAGCAAGGCCAATCGGCACTGCACCTTGCGCAACAAGCGCATCCCACACTTCTACAGCAATACTATTCGGGATATAAATCTCAAAACCATCTTCGCCCGTATAACCCGTACGTGACACAATGCCACCTGCACTGCCAATCTGACCTCGTGCAAATTTATAGTAACCTATATCTTCTAAATCAAAGCCCACCAAATCTTGCAACAAGCTTTGCGCTTTTGCGCCTTGCAGCGCCAATAGTGTGGTATCATCGGAATCATCATGGATTTGCACATCAAAATTTTCAGCTTCTGCCTGTAAATGCGCTACATCTTTATGACGGTTCGCAGCATTGATACATAAATAATAATTTTCATCATCCATTTTATAGGTGGTGATATCATCAATAAATGTGCCTTGTTCATTGAGCAGTGCTGAATACTGCACCTGCCCATCCACAAGTTTAGATACATCATTGGTGGTCACATACTGCAAGAAATCTAGTGCGCCTTTGCCTTGCACACGCACTTGACCCATGTGCGTAATATCAAAAATGCCTGCTTCACCTTCACGAACTGCGGTATATTCCTTAAGTGCGCCACCTTTATATTGCACGGGCAACGCATAACCCGCAAACGGTACGATTTTACCGCCCAATTTCACATGCTCATCAAAGAGCGGTGTTTTTAATAAATCCTTCATGTTATTCGCCGTAGGCAGCCAATGTTGCTGCCATGGCTTTTTTACCATCCACATTCACACCAACACGACCCAATACTTCGCCCAATGCCGACACACATTTGAGCACATTATCTTTACGACAAGCATAACC
>JALSZC010000334.1 GCA_027059605.1 Ghiorsea sp.
GCATTGTATGCATATATATTGGTCACAACAGCGTGACGCAGGGGTAAATACACACCGTTTATGTATAAAAGCTTTAAAGAATAGGCATGGCACTAGGCTTGCTCATCTAAGCTTTACAATACTTTTTTTCATACTGAGGAAATCAACATGGCTGCAACAGGCATTGGCGTTGACCAAAGCAAAATAAACTTATTCTCTTTCACGGGAAAAATGAAAATTCTACACATGTCATGGCTGGCATTCTTTATCAGCTTTATGGTTTGGTTTAATTTTGCCCCACTCTTAGCCTCCATTCGTGAAACTTTTGGATTATCTGACCAAGAAGTAAAACTTCTACTTATTTTAAATGTCGCCCTCACCATCCCTGCCCGCATTATTATTGGTATGCTGGTAGATAAATACGGACCAAAAATCATATTCTCTGTCTTGCTTGGTTTGGGTGGTGTGATTTGTTTTTTATTCTCTTTTGCCGAAACCTATACGGAGCTTGCCACCTATCGCTTTTTATTGGGTTTTGTCGGCGCTGGCTTTGTGATTGGCATTCGTTTGGTATCAGAGTGGTTTCCTGCCAAACAAGTTGGCACCGCCGAAGGCATTTATGGCGGATGGGGCAATTTTGGTTCTGCTGGAGCTGCCATCTTATTACCTACACTAGCCGCATGGATTGGTGGAGATGATGGCTGGCGCTGGGCAGTTGCCACCACGGGTTTTTTAGCATTAATCTTTTCAGTTGTTTTCTATTTTTCAGTAAGCAATAACCCCAAAGGCACCACTTATTTCCGCCCTAAAAACTTAGGCGCTATGGAAGTTACAAGCAAGGGTGATTTCTTTTTGTATTGCGCCATGACCGCACCCCTTTATTTGGCACTTGGCACTTTGGCTTGGAAAGTTGGACCAGCCAATCTTAATATTTTTTCAGCCGATATTACTTGGGTGATTTACGCAATTTTATTTGCACTTTACGCTTATCAAGTATCTAATATTTATAAAATCAATAAAGGCTTATTTGCTGCTAATGCTAGACCAGTGCCTGAGATTCACCGCTACAAATTCAAGCAAGTGGCAGCTTTAAATTTCTCATACATGATTACATTTGGTGCGGAGCTTGCCGTCATCTCTATGCTTCCTTTATTCTTCTTTGACACATTCAAAGACAGTGCGAATTTATCCGTGGCAGAAGCAGCCTTGATTGCCTCTATCTTTGCAGGTTTAAATATCATCATGCGCCCTATGGGTGGTTACTGGAGCGATAAATTTGGGCGTAAGCTCATTTTATCTATCACTCTCATTGGTGCTGCTGCAGGCTTTTTCTTGATGTCTCAAATCACCCCCGATTGGTCTATCCCCGCAGCTGTAGGTGTAATGGTGATTGCAGCTGTATTTGTAAATGCAGGTAATGGTGCTGTATTTGCCGTTGTACCCTTAGTGAAACGCCGCTTAACAGGTGGTGTTGCAGGCACAACGGGCGCATTTGGTAATGTCGGCGGGGTGGCTTTCCTTACCATCTTATCTTTTGTATCTTCAGACACCTTCTTTATGGTTATATCTGCAGCAGCGTTTACCATCTTCTTGCTCGTCATGTTATTACTTGAAGAACCCAAAGGTTTTATGTACGAACAAAATGAAGATGGCAGTATTGAGAAAATAAACCTTCAT
>JALSZC010000335.1 GCA_027059605.1 Ghiorsea sp.
TGGGGGTTGCATCACCAGCTTGGGCAAGTCAAATGAATATCGACCCTTATTTTGCACTGGGCGCATCAGGGCTACAAGCTGATTTGGCAGGAAGTAAAGCGACAACACCAGCTTTTCATTTTACAGCAGGCAGCACTTTAAATTGGATTAGCCCAAACCTAGGTGCAGAAGTTCGCTTGGGTTTTGGTGGGCAACTTTCAACATTTAGCGGTAGTATTAATGGCTATACATCATATTTATTAAAACCTAGCTTAGAGTTGACGCGTCACTTTAATATATATGCTTTATTAGGGGTTAGCACTATTTCTATGGATATTGCAAACGTATCTTATGCTGATACATCACCTAGCTATGGGTTAGGCTTTTCTTACCATGTGCCTAATGAATCCTTTTTATTTAATACAGAATTGATGCAATACCGAAAAAATAGTGACCAAAGTACGACCAGTATTAGTGGTGTATCCATATATGGTTTGACTGCTAGCTTTGAGTTTTATTATTATTGATGGAAGAGTTTTAGATTGTGGCAGGTGGAGCTTTCCAATCAATGTCCTGAAGGGTTGACCATAACATTTGTTCTACAGGGCCCACAAACTTATTGTTTTTCCTGACTAGGTGTATAGGTACGCTGAAGGTTTGAGCAGCGTCAAATTGAAGTGCGGATAATCTACCTTGAGCAATGTCTTCTTGGACGAGATGTAGCGGCATTCTTCCCCAGCCTTTTCCTGAGCAAAGAATACGCCGTTTGGTTTCAAAATCATTAACAACCCACTGTGGTGTACCCTCCAGCACACCCTTACTCATGCGAGTAGAGTGATGACTGGTATCACGCACAATAATCATAGTTTCATTTTCTAAAGCTTCTTCGCTCATGTTTTTTGTGCATTGTGCCCACTTGGATGTGCTTGGTATAACAGTAACAAAAGGAATTTCCGTTAAATGAATCCCTTCATATTGTACATTGGGTTCAAAAGCATCGGTAATCGCAATATCTGCATCATCATCATAAACACGTTCCATAATACCATTTAAGTTTTCCAGTAATAAAGTAATACGTGTTTCAGGATGCTTATGATTGATATGGTTTAAGGTGGTAATGATAGGTTCAATGGGAATAATGCCACTGATAGCTAAACGAAGCTCTGCCTCATGCCCTTGGGAAAGGTGACGAGCTAAATCATGTATTTCACGGCTATGATTGAGTGTTTTTTTTACTTTTTGGTAAATGGCTTTGCCTGCATGGGTTAATGTTGGGCGATAACCACTGCGTTCAAATAGTTTGATGTTTAATTCTTGTTCAAGTTTTTGGATGCTTATGCTTAATGATGACTGACTGCGAAATACCGCCTCCGCAGCAGCACGAAAACTCCCATGTTTTACGATAGCATCAAGGTACTTTAACTGCTCTAAGGTCATATTGAGCCCAATGTATTAAAAATATCAATCATAATGATGAACTATATATGCTTTTTTACTATCATGATAGGGTAAATAATTCTAATTTACAATATGATGCAAGGTGCGTTAGGAGTAACAATGCAGCTTAGAAACACTGAAACTGCCTATGGTTGGGTTACGATTATACTTCATTGGCTGATGGCACTATTGGTATTCGCCATGTTTGGACTTGGTCTTTATATGGTAGAGCTGAC
>JALSZC010000336.1 GCA_027059605.1 Ghiorsea sp.
CTTATCCTAGGGCATCACTATCAGCGCGAAGAAGTGATTGGCTTTGCCGACATTACGGGCGACTCGCTTAAACTTGCACAAGAAGCTGCAAAAACAACTGCACCCTATATTATCTTTTGTGGCGTTCACTTTATGGCTGAAATGGCAGATGTGCTCACTAGCGAACAACAAACAGTCATTTTGCCAGACCCCGCAGCAGGCTGCTCCATGGCAGATATGGCGAATGATGAACAGGTACAACGTTGTTGGGATGAGTTATCGCAAGTTATCACCCCCGATGATTGTGTCACCCCCATGACTTACATCAACTCTACTGCAGCCCTCAAAGCATTTTGTGGTGAACATGAAGGTATTGTTTGTACTTCTGGCAATGCCAAACGTGTTATGCAATGGGCATGGGATAAGCGCGAAAAGATTTTATTTTTCCCTGACCAACATCTGGGCGAAAACACAGCGATAACCATGGGCATTCATGATGATGACATGATTATCTGGGATCCCTTTAAACCTATGGGTGGTAATACGGCTGAAGCCATTCAAAATGCAAAGCTTATCCTTTGGAAAGGCTTTTGCTCTGTGCATCAACTATTTAAAGCAGAACATGCCGCAACCATGCGTGATAATCACCCTGATATTCAAATCTTGGCACACCCAGAATGTTCACGCGAAGTATGTGAAACAGCAGACTTTGTTGGCTCCACAGAAGTGATTATCCAACACGTTAACCAAGCACCTACAGGCAGCAAATTTGCCATTGCTACAGAGCTCAATTTGGTCAATCGCTTGCGTATCACTCACCCTGATAAACCCATTTGGTTTTTATCACCCACTGTAAGCATGTGCTCCACCATGTTTCGCACCGACCCCCAACATTTGTGTTATGCCATGCAAGCCATTGTTAATGGTGAGGGCTATCATCAAATCAAAGTCAATTCAGCAGACAGAAGCAAAGCCCTCAAATCATTGCAAACCATGCTAGACTTGGGCTAATATGCATATAAGCCAACGTATTTTAACATTTGTCCTGCTTATATGCATCAGTACCCCATTGTGGGCAACCACACTTGATGAGCTAAACCAACAAATCCAAGCCTTTGCCAACAGTGTGCAGGCTAGATTTGCGCCAGCAGGTATAAAAAAACTTACAGCATACCAAGGTGCTGCCATGTTGGCTGCTGAAGAAACCTCTGCATTCGATAATAAGGGTAAATCATCAGAAACTTTAAAACATGCCATCCAACAAGCATTAAAGACACTGGATGAAGCTAAAAATACGGCGCATTATTTTACGCAAAGCTACCACGACCTATTACAACTAGAGAAACAGGCAGATAAGGCTTATGTGTATCATCATAAACCACGCATGTTAGCTGAAGAAAACGTTGAAACATATTATCAACAAGCCAAATCAGCCATGACCATCACCATACAAGCAACTGAAAAAGGTGAGCTCAACCAAGCTACACAAGCAGCTCAAAAAGCTAAGTTTGCATTTTTACAAGCGATTGATGCTGCTATGCCTGGTTTAGTGGAGCAAAGTAACCACGCCCTAGACCAAGCTGCGAGCATGGGAGCCAAACGCTATGCTCCTCGCACATGGCACGATGCAGAGCAAGCATTACAAGAGCTAGAATTATATGCTGAAGACATAC
>JALSZC010000337.1 GCA_027059605.1 Ghiorsea sp.
GCAAGGAAAAGTACCTATTATTGTCGGTGGTACAGGCATGTACCTTAAAGCATTGTTGCAAGGTTTTGCAGAAGTGCCTGCTGAAAAAGAAGGGGTACGTGCTTATTTTGAGCAAATACAACAAGAGTATGGCACGGTGTACTTACATCAGAAGCTCCAAGCTGTGGATGCGGCATTGGCTTCGCGTTTAGAACCGCAAGATAGCCAACGTATTATTCGTGGTTTATCCGTTTTTGAAAGTACGGGTATCCCTTTATCGGTGTGGCATGCTAAACAAGCTGAGTCTGAACAGCAGGCTAAAGATAAAATTCATTGTCCTGTGTTTGTTTTGGAGCGTCCACGCGAAGAACTAAGGGCACGTATTGCCCAGCGGTTTATGCAAATGATGGATATGGGATGGTTGGAAGAAAGCAAGTGGCTACAATCACTTGATTTGCCTGATACCCACCCTGTCATGCGTGCGGTGGGTTATCGGCAGTTGTTGGACTATCTGCAAGGTGATGATAGCTTGGATACGGCGGTTGAAAAGGGCATAACAGCTACAAGGCGTTATGCAAAGCGGCAAGGCACTTGGTTTAGAAACCAAACCCAAGATGCATTTAGGGGAAACCCAGAGGAAATTAAGCGCGAGATAAAGGCAGCTTTAAAAGAATAGCTGCCTACTTTGTAGCTTGAATGGTTTTAAGTTTTCCTTTGTAAATACGCTGAATAGCAAATGATTTTTGGCTTACACCATTGGTATTGTAATGGTAACTACCACTGATTGCAGGAAATTCGCTAGTGACACTTAACTCATGAATAGCTTCTTCACCTTTGACCCCAATACGTGTGCCTAAAACAGCAATGCTCATAGCGGTGTCATAAGCCAAAGAAAATAGCGGTGAGATATGTTGGTTATCTGCCCAAATACTTCGATATTGGTTTTGTACATCTAGGATGGCTTGATTGGGTTGCGGTAGGCTGGTAAATGGCGTTGAAAATTCGGCACCACTTAAATAGCGACCTCTATCATCAAGTAAATGTCCATCATCCCAACGGTGACTACCATAAAGTTGAATACGTGTAATATCGGAATATGCCATTTGCCCTGCAAGTACGGCTATTTTTTTGCCTGAAGCAGCGATATAAATTGCATCCATATTCAGGGGCATTTTGATATCGACTTCCAGTGTTGGGCTAAATAAATAAAGGTCTTCTTCTAAACTTGCTAAAAGTTCTTCATCATCAGTGCGTTCGCGCATGGCAACAAAAGCAGGCCTGTAATCATGCACACCTTCTTCCAATGCAAGCATATCAACAACTTCACCACCAGCATCCATAAACGTTTGTGCAAATGCAGCAGCTTCTTCAGTGCTACTGTTGTTATCGTCATAAATAACGACCATTCGTTGCTTGCCTTGTTGCAATGCATAATGTGCCATAAAGTCTGCTTGTACTGTTTTGGCTAAGCTATGCATAAACAGTGCATCTGATTCACTGGCTAGCTCCACTTGGCTGGATAAAGAAATCACGGGGATATTGTTGACCAAGTATGGGGTGATGGTGTGGGTGTTTTGGCTAAGTAATGGCCCTATAATCCATTGTGCGCCTTGGGCTAAGAGGTGATAGTATGCACTAATCACTTTATCTGATTCACCCGCTGTATCTTGGATACGCAAAATAACATTGTTTTCAAATTCAGGTTTACTCATGGCAAGGCGAATACCTTGCAGTGCTTGTTGCCCATATACCGCATATTTACCAGTTAATGGCAGCATCACACCCACAACGCTCACTTCGCCTTCACTTTCAGCCCAATGTTTAACAATAGCAGTAGCTTCACTGTCTGGTAGATCGACTTCAAGAATTTTAGCAATCACACGTACGGCATGATAATCACCAACCATTAAACGTTCACGAGCAACATAGCGATAAAAATCAGCTTGTTCTGCTTGAATGGGGTAATCTGAGCGGCGAATTTGTAATACGCGTGACAATGATGCGTATTTTGCAGCCTGTTGCAGCCATACCTGTTTATGTTCAGTGTCATGTAAGGATAAAGCAAGTAACCATTGAATACTGGATTCTTCAGATACGCTGCTCAATAGGGGTTGCCCAAGTTCAATGATGTCATGTAAAGTGTCAGGGTCGATGTTGGGTTGTCTTAAAGCTGCAGTGAGCTCATCCATGGTGGCTTCATGGTTATCCAATATATCCCAATGTTGGGCTAATAATAGGTGAAGTTTTACGGCATCAGGATGTTGTGCCCATTGCTGTAAGGTGGATTCACTGATGGCAAATGCATCAGGTTGTTCAAATTCAAATAAAAGTGATGCATAGGCTATGGCAGCTTGCCCTTGACTAAATTCGGGTATGTTTGGGTCTTGGCTAAGCATATACAAGGCATCCAAAGCAGTGGTTTCAGGGTTTTCTAAACGCGCTTGTTCAACCAGTTGCTCAATCTTGGTTTGCATTTCTTCAATTTCTGCTTGTTGTGCATTTTGTATATCTTGTTTTTCAGCTTGTGCTTGGGTGGCTTGTTGGTCAAGGTGCACTGTTGCTCTCTTACCACCACAGCTTGTCAGCATGGTTGTGCTTATTAAGATTGCTGTCATTAAGGTAAACGGGTAAGCTACTTTTAACATGGATACGCAAACTAAACATAAAGAACAATTTGGTAAACACTGGGGTAAACTTTTTATTGTTGCCACACCCATAGGTAATTTGCAAGACATCACGTTTCGTGCTGTAGATACTTTGAAAAACGTGGATGTGATTGCTTGTGAAGATACAAGAACCAGTCGTAAGTTATTAGATTTTTACGGCATTAGTACCAAGTTGATACCTTGCCATGACCACAATGAAAATAAAGCTGCTCAACAAATCATGGGGCTGTTGCTTGAAGGAAAAGATGTGGCTCTCATTTCAGATGCAGGCACGCCACTGATTAATGACCCTGGTTATCATGTTGTGCATTTGTTGCGTAAAGAAGGTTTTGATGTAGTGACGATTCCCGGTGCATCCAGCCCAATTGCTGCACTGGCAGCTTCGGGGTTGCCCACGGATATTTTTACATATTTGGGCTTTTTGCCCCGTAAGGGCAAGGCAAGGTCTATTTTATTGCAACGCATACAGCAAGCCAAAGATACACAAGTCTTTTTAGAGTCGCCCAAACGTATCCTTAAAACATTACAAGCTTTGCAAGGTTTGGTGGGTATGGGTAATCGACCATGTGTGGTTGGGCGTGAACTGACCAAAATGTATGAAGAATTTATCCATGGTACTTTGGATGAGGTGGTAGCCCACTTTCAAACGCATGATGGTCGGGGAGAAATGGTGGTGATGATTGGTGCAGGGGAACAAACAGAGGCAGATGATATAATGATTCAGCAGGCTTTGGCTGTAGCGTTGGCGAATGGTTTGTCGGCATCGGCATCAGCTAAACAAGTTGCCAAAGACTTGAATGTTTCACGCTCACGAGTTTATACCCTAGTACATGCTAACAAAGATGAGCACGATTAAAGGTAGGGCTGCCGAAGATGCGGCAGTCAAGTTCTTAAGAAAGAAGGGTTATCTGATTTTGGATAGAAACCGCAGGTTGGGGCGGGGTGAGTTGGATATTGTGGCTTCGCTGGCGGATATACTTGCTTTTGTTGAGGTGAAAGGACATCAACAACGTACATCAAGTATTGAAGCTATGCATCAGGATAAACAGCAGCGCATGGTATCTGCTGCACAAACATGGCTGGGGCAACACCCTGAATTTACCAATCATCAGTGCCGTTTTGATTTGATGGTTGTTCTACCTTCCAATATCAAGCTTTTACCGCCCAAGGTTGAGCATATTCAAGATATTATTCGTCTTTAGCTTCTAAACTTGCGACTTCTTTAAGCGTTTTACTCAAAGTTTTGATTTGTTCACTAGATAATTGTTTGCCATGGTCTTGTATAAAAAATACATCGACAATACGCTCACCAAAACTTGAAATTGATGCGCCATTAATGATGAAACCTGCACGGGTAATTTCATAGCTCAATGCAGCAAGTAATCCTGGCCTATCTGCAGCGGTCACTTCAAGGGCAGTTTGACTAAACGAAGCAAGCGGTAGGGTGCGTACACGCACAGGTACACGTTCCATCAATACATTGCTGCGAATGTTTGGTTGTTTGGGTGCTTCAAGCGGCGCATCACTTTGCAACATAGTCGTAATACGTGATTGTAAGCGTTCCAAGTCTTGGGGTTCAACCAAGGGTTGCTTGTCTTTGTTTTGAATATGAAAAACATCCAAAATTTTATGGTTGCCCAGTGAAAATGCATGAGCAGCAATCACGTTAATTTGCCCCGCTGCAATCACAGAAGCTAATTTAACAAACAAAGCTGGGCGTTCATTGGCTGCAACCATAACCATGGTGTCGCAGCGGTCATGGTCAATAAAATGCCCTACGGCAAAGTCAACTTGGTCATTCATAAAACCTGAACTGGCTAATAATTCTGAAATTGGCACCAGTTGATAAGGTGGAAAGTGGGCAATAAAGCGGTTGGGTAATTGTTTGAGCACTGGTTCAATAATATCAGGCTGCCTAGATATTTGCAGGGTGCTACGAATGCGTGCTTGTTGCTGCTCTTCTAACACCTCTGGATTAATCATTTCTCCCATCAAAGCATGACGAGTAGCATGATAAAGTTGGCTTAATAGTGAACCTTTCCAATCATTCCATACATTGGGTCCTACAGCCGCAATATCAGCAACGGTTAAGCAGAGCAGACAATTTAAACGCTCCATATCACCCACTTTATCAGCAAAGGTTTGAATCACTTCAGGGTCAGATAAATCAAAGCGTTGTGAGGTGACAGCCATCATCAAATGCCTACGAACAAGCCATGATACCAAGTTGGTCGCATCCTCTGTTAGACCAATAGACTGGCAAAACTCTCGAGCCAATATTTCACCGTTTTTTGAGTGGTCACCAGCCATACCCTTGGCAATATCATGAAAAAGCAGGGCAAGGTATAGTAATTCAGGACGTTTTAAGCGATGAAACACTTCTTGGGCAAGGGGTAGGCGTAGCTCTCTATCTCCATGTATCATATTTCGCGCTTCCCCAATGGCATGCAGGGTATGTTCATCTACAGTATAGGCATGATATTGGTTAAACTGCCCCAAACCGACCACTTTATAAAAAGCAGGTATAAAACCACCCAATACACCCGTATCTTTCATTTCTTTGAGTGCCCATGCTACATTTCGGGGATGTTTTAAAATACGCATGAATAAACGATGTGCTTCTGGGTTGGCGCGAAATTCATCGTTCATTAAGTGACGTTCGTCTTCACGAATTTGACGAAGTGCAGCACTACTAAGATGGCGATGGTCTTCTTGCCCAACATTAAAAATACGCAGTAGATTAAGAGGGTTATCTTTAAATACCCGTTCATGGCGAATACCAACTTTATTGCCTGTGAGCGTGAAATCATCATCAATATTGCGGGTAAGTGCAAAAAATGATTCATGCATTTGTTCATCAATATCTTGTAGTATAAGTTTAGAAACACGAGCAATTCTGCCAGCTTGACTAAAGTAGTCTTTCATCAAACCATCAACTGCAGGCAAATGTTCTATGGGTTGGTAGCCCATAGCATCTGCGAGCACAGCTTGTTGTTCAAAAGACAATCTATCGTTGGGTCGCTTGGTTTGTAAATGTAGCCCAACACGACAACGCCATAAGAAGTCTTGCGCCATCAATAAATCATGCATTTCACGCTGCGAGATATGACCATAGGATACCAGTGCATCAAGACTGTTTTTTTCAAACCAAGCTTTAGCAATCCAAAACACCGATTGCACATCGCGCAATCCACCTTTGCATTCTTTGATGTCAGGCTCCATTAAAAATGCTGAATCACCTGTGCGATTGTGTCTTAATTGATGTTCTTTAAGTTTGGCTTCTACGAATTTTTTACGCTGTTTTTTGAAGAAAATGGCTGTTTCATGTGATAAATCATCAAATAAAGATGGGTTTCCGCATAAAAGACGCATTTCTTGGGCTGTGGTTGCAGAGTTCCAGTCTTCTTTAATGTGAGTGATGGTTTCTTTGACTGTGCGCACAGCATGACCAATTTTGGCACTCATATCCCACATCACATACAAAAAGTCTTGAATATCATCATTCATTTGTTGGCTTGCTTTTTCAGGCATGATAAACCAAAAATCCCAATCCGATTGTGGTGCAAGTTCACCACGCCCATAACCACCCACAGCAACAAAAGCGATGTGTTGACTTGATTCTGGTGCAATCTCCTGCCAGATATGTGTCAGTATTTTATCCACGCCATCACACATCAAATGCATTAAATCCACACCACTTGCTTCAGCTTTAAATTCAGTCTCAACATCTTGATAAAGTTGCTTTAAATGTGCTTTTCCGTAGTCAATCAGTGCTTGGTTGTTTTGTGTTTGAGGGTTTTGGCTCATATATTTTCACCTTGAGGAAGCAAAACCGTATCTTTTGCTTCTTTGGCTTGGTTGGGGTAGTCGGTTGTGTAGTGCAGACCACGCGATTCATGGCGTTGTTGTGCGCTGCGAATCATTAAGTCAGCAAGCAATGCGAGGTTGCGCAGCTCCAATAAGCTACGACTTAGTGGATGTTGCCAATAATATTCAGCGATTTCTTCATGGATGAGAAATAAACG
>JALSZC010000338.1 GCA_027059605.1 Ghiorsea sp.
ATGCATAGCTTGGATATGAAAGAATCAACCGAGAAAGCTTCCATGAAAAGCACTGCTGAAATATTGCAGCAACGCCAAGCTAAGCAAGATAAGGTGCAGGTACGACATTCTACTACTGCAAAGGAAGTGGTGCAGACTAAGGAAGAAAAAACTACGGTTGAAGACGTTCATAAGCAAAAAGGTAAGACTGTGGATACCGCTAAAATTATGCGCTTAAGTCGTGAAGGTTTGGGTGAACAAGCGATTGCAGACCAGTTAAAAGTTCCTGTTGCACAGGTGCGTTTAATTTTGTTGTTACAAAAACCAAAAAAATAATATGGTAAGCTTGATGAATGTGCATTTGCCTTCATTGATGCAATTGCAACGAGCAGAAGGTGGGCAGGTATTACCATGGCCGAATGGTAGTATTTTGTCGGGCAAGCTGATGCAGCCTACGGAAGGTGCGGGTATGATGTTGGTATTGGGCAATTACCGTGTCCGTGTAGAAGTGCCACCGAATACGCCTGCTGGTCATATTTGGCTACAATTGTTGCAAAAGGCTATGCCCGGTCAATTCCGTTTACTTACCCAAACACAAGCTGAAAATCTCATTGCAGAGATGTTGCAGCGTAAAGGTGAAACCTCAGAGCAAGGGCAAGAAGCCAAGTCAAAACCTATGCATAAAGAGCAGTCTTCATGGTCGAAACTTCATATCGAACAGTTTCCTTTTACCCTTGAAGCAGATGGGCAGTTGGCAACCTTATTGGATAAAGATGATGGGCATACACAAGGTTTACTCAAAGAAAAAACAGAGGGTGATGGTTCTTTTAAGCTAAGCGGGCGTTTAGATTTGACTCATATGGGTGGTTTGGCTTTTTCATTGGATGCTAAAAAAGACAAATGGAAGCTCAATATTCATCTTGCCAATCCTGCATTGAAACAAGAGGTAGGTCAGGCATTACAGCTTTGGTTGGCAGAAAGACGTGGTTTGCCTGCATCTTTAGAAGGTCATGTGGTTGATGTTATGCCGAGCAATGCTGGACAAATGCTTAATCGTGAGGGGTGAGATAAGGCAAGATTTCATGCCACATATCATCCAATACTTGATTCTGGTTTTGCATAAATAAAGCTGCTTGGGCATGCAGTTGCTTGAGCTCATCTGGGTTTTCTAATAAACGAGAGATGGCAGCACCAAGTTCTTCTTTATTTTGAACAATAATGGCTGCACCTTGATGTTGCATATCATCAAAAACAGCACGGAAGTTTTGCACATATTTACCAGTGACGACACCGCGACCACATACCGCTGGTTCTAAGGGGTTATGTCCACCAACATCCACCAAGCTACCACCTATAAATACCAAGTCTGCTATGATGTAAAGCTGGGTAAGTACGCCCATGGCATCAATCAACACAACTTGTTCATGCCCTGTGCGCTCTTCTACATAACGTGTGTAAGATATAGTGTTTTTTTGTAATAGTTTTTCTACATCACCAAACCTTTCTGGGTGTCTTGGTACAATCAAAGTAAGCAAGTTGGCTTGTATATGTTGCCATTTGTTTAACAAGCTTAGGATTTGTGCTTCTTCATCAGCATGGGTGCTGGCAATGATAAGGATGGGGCGTTGTGCTGAGGGGTCTATCATGTGTCGTATTTGATTCGCATCC
>JALSZC010000339.1 GCA_027059605.1 Ghiorsea sp.
CTATGTACATAAGCAATGGCTTGACCATTGACATCACTGAGCTCAAACCGAGTCAAACTCATGCCTAACAGCATAGGGTCTTCAACATCACGCTGCAGCAAGATAGTGAGCAACCGGTGCATATCCGATTCAAAGCGACGCAGTGCAGGTGATTTGGATTTACGCATCAGTTATAATGTTGCCGCCACTTCTTCAATAACATAAAACTCGAAGGTATCCCCTTCTTTAATATCATTAAAGTTTTCAACGCCAATACCACATTCATAACCTGCTTTCACTTCTTTCACATCATCTTTAAAGCGACGCAATGAAGCCAGTGTACCATCATAAATCAATACACCTTCACGCAATACACGAACCTTAGAGCCACGAACCACATACCCATCGGTAATATAACAACCTGCAATGGCACCAATCTTAGGCGCAACGAATACCTCGCGAACATCTGCAGAGCCTGTCACTTTCTCAACTTCATCAGGCGAAAGTTGACCCGCCATCGCAGCTTTCACATCATCAATAGCATCATAAATAACTTTATAGAACCTAACGTCCACACCCTCTTGTGCTGCAAGCTTCTTCGCCTTGGCTTCAGGTCGAACATTAAAACCAATCACTATCGCATTGGATGCAGAAGCCAACATAATATCAGACTCCGTAATACCACCAATAGCTTTGTGAATCACCTTCACTTTTACTTCATCCGTACCCGCTTTGACCAAAGATTCAGCCATAGCTTCTACAGAACCCGTCACATCACCTTTAATCAACACTGGTACTTCAGCAATACCGCTTGCCATATCAGCGAACAATTCATCAAGTGTTGCACGTTTGTCACTGGTTACACCATGCTGACGTTCTTTCTCTTTACGATAACTGACAATATCTTTGGCTTGGCGTTCATTTTCAACCGCTACAATTTCAAGGCCTGCTTCAGGCACTTCTTTTAAACCAATCAACTCAAACGGAATCGAAGGACCTGCTGTTTTATGTTGCACAGCATTTTCATCAATAATGGCACGAATACGACCCATCACTGAACCAACCACAACGGTATCACCTTTGTGGAAAGTACCATTTTGCACCAATACCGTTGCCACAGGACCACGACCTTTATCAAGACGAGATTCAATAACCACACCACGACCAGTACGATCTGGGTTGGCACGCAATTCAAGAATTTCCGTTTGTAATGCCAACATTTCAAGCAAATCTTCAAGACCTTCACCTGTATGTGCCGAAACATTTACAAAAATAGTGTCTCCACCCCAGTCTTCAGGCACTACTTCATGTTCAGCCAATTGGCGTTTCACCATTTCAGGGTCTGCACCCTCCTTATCCATTTTGTTCACAGCCACAATAATGGGTACACCTGCAGAACGTGCATGATTCAAAGCTTCAACAGTTTGCGGCATCACACCATCATCTGCTGCAACAACCAACACTGCCACATCTGTTAAGTTTGCACCGCGAGCTCTTAAACCTGTAAATGCCTCATGACCTGGTGTATCGACAAATACAACACGCTCACCGCTCTCAAGCTTAACCATATACGCACCAATATGCTGCGTAATGCCACCAGCTTCACCATCTGCAACAGCAGCTTTACGCAAAGCATCTAAAATGGAAGTTTTACCATGGTCAACGTGCCCCATCACCACCACAACTGGTGGACGCGGAGACAATGCTTCTTCATCTTCTTCAACATCTGCAATCAACACATCTTCAACTGCTGCTTCATTGATAAGTTTTGGTTTGTGCCCAAACTCTTCAACAATCAACATGGCTGTATCAGCATCAATAGCTTCATTGACCGAAATCATTTGCCCCATTTCAAATAGCTTTTTAATCAAATCCGCAGACTTTACAGCCATTTTAGCTGCCAAATCTGAAACAATCATGCCATCTAAAATCTCAACTTCGCGGATTACAAATGCCTCATCATCCTTGGTAATCGTAGTATTCTTCGAACGACGACCACCTTTGGCTAAGCGTGCCATCCGCTCTTCTTGCTCAGGTGTTAACGACTGATGACGCTTAGAAGAATAATCACGACGCGCTGCTTTTTCTGCAGGGGTTAACCTACGTTTTTGATGACGTTGTCCACCTTGTGCAGGACGACGTTTTTGTCCTGTTGGTGCTGTAGGTTGCTCTACTGGTGCTACTGCCACCGATGGTGAGCGACGTGGTGTCGCATTGGATGGGGCAGAACTACCTGAGCGTGAGCCTGGTTTTTGACCTTGTGGCCGACTTTGCCGTTGCTGGCGGCGTTCTTTGGTAATCTTTTCTTCAATTTGTTTAATCGATGAACGCGGTGCTTTGGATGCCGCAATTTGTGCTGGTGTTAAACCTGTACGAATGGTTGTACGTGGACCAGCAGTTTTGGGACGCTGTGTGCGTGATTGTTCACGTTTTTGTATAGGTGCTCGCGCTGGCAACTTGTCTTTTTGATGTTGTGTTGAAGCAGCCCCTGTACGGTTAGGTCTAGGGCGACTTTCTGTACGCTGCACTTGTGCCGCACGTTTTCTTTGGCGTTCTTCAGCTTGTGCTTCAGATTTCTTCACTTTCTGTGCTGCAACTTTTTCTGCAGCCAACTTCGCTGGTGACACACTTGGCTTAGGCAAACTCTTAGCTGTCTTTTCTGGAGCAGCTTCTTTTTTTGGTGCAGCCTTTTTCACCACAACCCTTTTCGCCGTTGCTGTCTCTGTAGGGGCTGCAGGCTTAGTTGCTGCTGGTGCTACAGCTTTACGCGCTTGATCTGCGGGTTTTATCGTAGGCTTATTGGTAACTGCTGCTGCCCCAACGACTCTAGAGCGTCTTCGGCGCACAGAAACTTCAACAGAATGGTTACCCGACTCCGATGAACCTTTTCCGCCAAGCGACAAGGGTTTACCCAGCGTCAGTGTTTTACTAGCACCAGTACTTTTTTTCTCATTGGATTTCAATGCAGCTTTTATTTTCACCACATCACTACTATCCAAACTAGCTGTTGGGCTATCAGCAGCCACGCCACAGCTTACTGCCGCACGCTGCACATCATCTGCAGTCACACCTAAATCTTTCGCCAAATCAAGAACACGTTTATTCGCCATCTGTTACCTTGCTTTCCTTTTGTTTGCATACACACCTGCTTGCACAAGGTGCTGCTGCCAAACACATAATTGCCACAGCTTTTCTTGAGGACTAGCCTGCAAGAAAGCCACAACTGATACTTTCTCTCTGCCCAACACTAAACCCAATGATTTAGCATCTAGCTCCAACACCAACACTTTTGTCCGCAAAGATTTAGCATCTTCACGCTTCACCACAGCATCTTTTACCTGCCTAAGCAATGCATCACCTGCATCACTAGCAAATAAAATCAACAATGATTTTTTATCCCACATTTGATGCATCACTGCATCACGCCCAATCACAGCTTGCCGCTTCATACCCGACAACATCTGATTGAATCTTAGCCCAAGCATATCAGACAATCGCTGCTGTAAAACCTGCCATTGCGGCAACTGCGGCGAAAAGTCACGCCGCAACACTTGCAAGCGTTTGTCTGACATCTTACGCAAACAATCCTCTTCCAAGCAAAGGTATGCACCACGTCCAGGAAGTTTTGCCGAAAAATCAGGCCATATTTGCCCTTCATCATCCACAACCAAACGTAACAACATCTGCTTGTCTAACGCCCTTCGGCAACCCAAACAAGTCCGTTGTGTTCGTTTACTTCCTTTCACGTGAATACTTACTCTTTAAACCATCCACATGCTTCACGCGCAGCAATAATTAGCGTATTTAAACGTTCTTCATCCACACCCGCTATAGGCTCAATTTCATCACTGGCTGCATCTGCCAAAGCATTTGCACTTACAATACCTTGCAAGGTTAAAGCTTCAGCAATATCTACGCTCATACCTTCAACATCCATCAAGGCAACCAGTGGCTCATCACCATCTTCTTGCAAGGCTGAATTAAGCAAACTATTTCTTGCACGGTTTTGAATTTCGACCGCCAATTCTTCTTCCAAACCTTCAATCGCTGTTAATTCATCAATGGCACAGTAAGCAAGATCTGATAAGGTCAAGAAGCCTTCATTGATAAGCAACAATGAGAAGTCTTCATCAATATCCAGCCCTGAAACAAATGCATCCTTAGCCGCTTGAACTTCATTTTCACGCTTCTGCTTCTCATCACCCAAGGTCATGATTTCAACAGTCCAGCCCGTCAATTCTGATGCCAAACGAACATTTTGACCGCGACGACCAATCGCAATTGCTAGCTGGTCTTCTGCCACAGCAACTTCAATGGAACCATTGTCTTCATCCACCAGAACACGCTCAACTTCTGCTGGTGCTAGAGCATTCACAACAAAAGCAGCAGGGTCTTCAGTCCACTCAATAATATCTATTTTTTCACCATGCAATTCATTCACGATTGCTTGTACGCGAGCACCACGCATACCCACGCATGCACCCACGGGATCCACACCAATATCTGTAGAAATAACAGCAATCTTACTGCGTGAACCAGGGTCACGTGAAATGGCTTGAATGGTTACTAAACCATCTTGAATTTCAGGCACTTCTTGTTCAAATAATTTCAACACCATGCCTGCATCAGCACGTGACAAATAAATCAAAGCACCTTTAGGCTGGTTACGAACCTCGCGCAAGTATGTACGCACTCGGTCACCTTGGCGGAAAGATTCACGCGGCAACAAGTCTTCGCGGTACATCACACCTTCACCGCGACCTAAATCCACATAAACATTACCACGTTCAACACGCTTCACGATGCCAACAACAATCTCACCAACACGCGGCTCATACTCGGCAACAACACGTGCACGTTCAGCTTCACGAATCTTTTGATTAATCACCTGTTTTGCTGTTTGTGCAGCAACACGGTCGAGCTGAATCGGCTCTAAAGGCTCACGAAACACAGAGCCTACCTCTGCTGATGCATCCAATGCTTTTGCCTCTTCCAAGGTGAGCTCGTTTTCTTCATCTTCAACTTCTTCAACCACGGTGCGTGCATGACACAAAGCAATCTCACCCGTTAAACGATCTATGGATGCTTCCACAGCTTTAGTACCATAAGTACGGCGCGCGGCAGTTTTTAATGCTTGCTCCATAGACTCCAATACCAACTCACGATCCACGGATTTCTCGCGTGCCACCGCATCTGCAACTTGTAACATATCAGCGTTCATTGTTTAAAACCTTTGCCATCATACTTTACCTTTCACTTCTTCTTTTTCGCGTTTGATTTTCCGCGTTTAACTTTCTGTTTACCTGCACCAGAAACTTTGCCCCAGTTGACAGTGCGAATCACCTTACTGGTTTCTTCAAGCTTGATAATGTGCTCGCCACGTTTTCCACCCACACGCAAATCACCATCATCATTTAAACCAAGGTTTTCACCTTCTAATACTGGGCGACCATCTATAAATGTGATTTTTAACCAATCACCTTCATAACGCTCGTAATCTTTTGCCGTTGTTAGTGGCCAATCAAAACCTGGCGAACTGATTTCCAAGTTGTATTTACCAGGAATCAAATCTTCTGCATCCAACTGCAGTGATAAACCCTTACTCAAACGCCGAAGTGCTTCCACACCTACGCCACCTTTTTTATCTACCACCACCCGAACCAAGCGCATATCCTTGCCGCCGCCAAGTACAACACCCATAAAATCAACCCCAAGCTCATCCACAATGGGCTCTGCCAATTCTTTGATTATTGTTTCAATATCAGCCACTTAAAGCACAACCTCGTTTTACTTCCAATCGTCTAAAAACAAAAAAAGCGAGCCGAAGCCCACTTTTAACGCGGCAAATGATATGTTCACTCACCATATATATCAAGTTTTATAAACAAAAAGTAAAAAGCAGAGCTTTACGCTTGAATCGCAACCTAATTTTGTTAAAAACCACTTTCTCTTTGGTTGTCATAATCCAACAGGTATTAAAGCCAAGTTTGCAAATACGTTAAACATTGTTGCAACACATCTTCAGCCTGCTCTGGGCTTGATGCCTCAACATAACAACGTAACTCAGGCGCATTACCCGATGGGCGCAAATGCACCACGACACCTGAGGCAAATGTCATCCGAAAACCATCTGTTTCATCAATATGAGTCAGCTTACCAAAAGTATTTTCAAACCATGAACTATCTTGGGCTAAGTTTGCAATCTTTTGCTGACTAACTTCGCTTGCGACATTTTGAAGCCTATCACTAAGCGTAAAACGTTGCGGTAAAGTTTTCATCAATTCAGATATGCTTACACCTGCCTTCATCGAAGCCATCAATAGGGCAAGCGGTACAATCACGGCATCACGCGTTGGCAGCGCCGTTAATACACTAGCGTTTTGTTCAATATCAGATGCCGTTAGAAAACCACCATTGGCCTCATAACCCACAATATTTTGATTGCCCTTATCCAGCAATTCATTCATGACTTCAATCACAAATGGTGAACCAATGCGTGTTCGGCTGACAGATTTAAAGTAACCACTTTTTTCCACTGCGCTATTACAACTCACAGGCGTGACCACATGCTCTGCTCCCAAATAGTGTGCTGCAACAATGCCAATTACATCGCCACGTAACCAGTTACCCAACTCATCACTCACCAAAGGTCTATCGCCATCACCATCAGCAGACACCAA
>JALSZC010000340.1 GCA_027059605.1 Ghiorsea sp.
TCTTGCAAAAACACATCAATTACACCTGCTTCATTATAGCAAGGTACAACAATAGATATAAATGGTGTCTTATTTTGCATGAATCACTAACCGCCTGTGTTCCCAATGTTGAAAGTGTAATTCGTGACCATGCCTAAAGCAAACATACGCACCGCTCTCATAACTTTCCTCAAACACTCTTGCTTATATACCAATAAAAAAACAGCAACCCACTCCCACATTAGGCATAACAATTGCTTGTTTCATTATTATCATAAGTTGTAATCAGTGGGTAAAGAAATTGAGGCAAGTATAAAATGTGGCATTTATTTAAAAGGGTTTTCACAAGTCAGAAAAAGGGTGCTTCTCAAACAGAAGATAGAGAACATAAACCCTTTAACCTTGATTTAGATACCCGAAGTGGTTTTGAAGCCAAACAGTTACTAGAAACAGACTCTCAAGCTGAACGCCTTCAAAAGTATAAGGATGCAGTTAAAAGGCTACCTATGCCTTCTGCATTATGGGATGAATACCAACGCCTTTCCCGTGCAGGTGCACCCAACCGTAAATTAACATCCATCATCAAAGGTGACCCTGTATTATCTGCCCAAATTCTTAAAGCTGTCAATGCACCAGCTTTTGGTCTAAGAAAACCTATTGTGGATTTAAACAGAGCTATTTCACACTTGGGTAGTAACTTAGTAAGAAGTATCGTTGCCAAACATTGTTTTTCTCAGGTGATACCTCAAATGCGTGGTGCTTACAATCTAACTGACCTCTGGAAACACGGCATGGCAGTATCAGCATTAGCTGAAGTTGTAAGCAAACATATACCCAAATGTGAAGCTAAAACTGCAGCAGTGATAGGTTTGTTTCATGATATTGGACGCATGGGTCTTAACTTTGTTAAAGTGGAGCATCAGCGCATCATGTTTAACCATGAAAAAGGTGTTCTTATCCACGAAGCAGAACGTTTTGGCTGCACCCATGTTGAGGTAGGTTGTATTTTCGCTAAACATTGGAATTTACCTGACAAAATACAACAAGGTATCTACTGGCACCACCATCCTGGTGGGGCTGATAAACAAGTTGTACCCGAAGCAATTCGTGCCGAAGTTTTTGCCGTTTACGTTGCAGATTTATTGGCAAAACACTTGGAATTTAGTGGCGGCAATGCCAGTAAAACCCTTCCCCATGAAAGTTATGCATCATTATTACCCAAAACAACACTTTATGATTTAATGCAAGACAAGACCATCAGCAAAGAACTTTGGCGTATTAACTGCATTGATTTTTAGGCTGTGAAAAGAAAGTATATGTTTTTTTACACATAAGGAGAAACCGTGAAAAAACTTATCATTTTAATCGCAACATTGACTGCAATCACAGCCTGCACCGAAGAAGAACGCCCCGCAGCACAAGCTAAACATGCACTTGATGCCGCACATCAAGCTGCAGACCAAGCCACACAACATGCCCAAGATATGGCAGATAAAGCACAAAACCTGTTTGATGATGCAAAAGACATGACTGATAAACACCTATAATCAGCGATAAGTATCTATTCTTTTAAACCACCCTTTGAGCCAGCGTTGTTCGTTGCGCTCGGGTGATGAAAGCTGAACCCGTTGAGATAAAACTTGTTTTGCCGCCCCCCGAAA
>JALSZC010000341.1 GCA_027059605.1 Ghiorsea sp.
ACCCAGCAATGTGCCAAACAAGGTACGGTTGGGTAACACTTTAACCAGCACACTGCGCATCAGGCGCTGCCTAAATGGACGCTTCACCTTTTTTTCCACCATGGCTTTGCCAAGCTCAGCCAAATGCGCAAACTCTACACCTGATGGGCATGTGGTTTCGCATGCCCTGCATGTTAAACAGGTATCCAAATGCTGTTGCGTAGTCTGCGTGACCGCACCACCTTCTAACATATCCTTAATCAGATAAATCCTGCCTCTAGGGCTATCCAGCTCATCACCCAACTCTTGATAGGTTGGGCAAGTCGCCGTACAAAAGCCACAATGCACACAAGCACGCAATATATCGTTGGCTTCTTTGCCTTGGGGTGTATCTAAAATGGATTGCGGGATATTTGTTTGCATTTATAAATCCCTATACATACGCCCAGCATTTAAAATACCTTTGGGGTCAAAGCTAGACTTCAACTTTTGATGTAATTTCATCAAGGCGGGTTGCAATGGTGCAAACACTTCTTCTTTTCTATCGCCACCTCGCATAATACGAGCATGCCCACCCAAAGCTTTGGCATACGTTTGCACGTATTCAAAAGCTAAGTTTGATTTCAACCAACGCTGCGCACCACCCCAACCAACAAACCAATCATTGGCTTGCGTGCCATCAAGCAATTCAAATGAAGCCGCAGGTGGTACAGATAGTCGATACAGAACCTTATCCGTTTCAAAGAAATCCAATTGGTGTTCCCTTAAATCTTTCCAGAAGTTTTTACCATCATCAAATAAACTACCACCAATCTCTTGCATGCTTCGCGCTACAGACGATGGTGTGCCACAAATACGAAAATAAACAAGGTTACCATCTGCGCACATGGCCGTGACAGGTAAAGGTGTTCCCGCCCAATGATTCATCAATTGAATGGCTTGCTCAAAGCCTGCATCAACCACCACGGTTTGCTCTGCCAAACGATGCGGTAAAATTTTGAGCGACACATCCAACAACACGCCCAAAGTACCCATGCTTCCCGCCATCAAGCGGGATACATCAAAACCCGCCACGTTTTTCATCACCTCGCCACCGAAACGCAGCCTTTCACCTTTGCCATTGAGCATGGTGCAGCCCAATATAAAATCTCGGCATGACCCCGCATAAGGCCTGCGCGGCCCTGAAAAGTTGCAGGCTACCGTGCCACCTATGGTTGCATTTTCACCAAAGTGTGGTGGATCAAAAGGCAGCCTTTGTCCATGTTTATCCAATGCATCCGCTATCTCTGATAACTTGGTACCTGCTCGCACGGTTAACACCAATTCACTGGGCATATAATTCACGATTCCGCTGTGCTCACTCACATGCAGCGGTTCACCTTGCGGCTCGCGCCCATACCATGCTTTGCTGTTACCACCGATAATATTGAGTGCCGTTTCCGAGACATAAGCTTCTCGCACCTGCGTTTGAAGCTGCGCTGTTATATCTGTCATCACTTTATGCCTTCATGTTCTTCGTGGTTCATCAAATTAAAACCTATCCAATTCAGGGTGAGGCAACTCACCATTATGCACATGCATGCGCCCTAACTCTGCACAGCGATGCAGTGTCGGCACTGCCTTACCTGGATTAAGTAAATGCTTATCA
>JALSZC010000342.1 GCA_027059605.1 Ghiorsea sp.
GGTTGGCCCTGAGCAAGGCTTAGTGTTACCAGGTATGACTGTAGTGTGTGGCGATTCGCATACTTCAACGCATGGCGCATTGGCAGCCATTGCCATGGGCATTGGTACATCCGAAGTTGAGCATGTTTTAGCCACGCAAACTTTGATTCAGAAGAAACCTAAAGTGATGCGGATTAACGTGGATGGCGAATTACCAGCAGGCATTACGGGCAAGGATGTGGCCTTATATATCATTGGTGAAATTGGTACAGCAGGCGGTACGGGTTATGCCATTGAGTTTGCAGGTTCAGCGATTCAGCAATTATCCATGGAAGGGCGCATGAGCTTATGTAATATGACCATTGAAGCAGGCGCACGCTGCGGCATGGTGGCGGTGGACGATAAAACCATTGATTATGTTAAAGGCCGCCCTTACGCCCCAACAGGGGATATGTGGGACAAAGCTGAAGCTGCATGGCGTGATTTGCATTCGGATACTGATGCTGTGTTTGATAAAGAAGTGCATTTGAATGCCGCAGATATTGTACCACAAGTGACTTGGGGAACCAGTCCAGAAATGGTCGTGCCGATTACAGCAAGTACACCATCTTTGGATGATGCTAAAGATGAGGTACAACGTGAAGGTTGGTCACGGGCATTTGAATACATGGGTTTAAAAGAAAATATGCCTATGCAAGATATTGCTGTGGATAAAGTGTTTATCGGCTCTTGCACCAATGCGCGCATTGAAGATTTCCGTGCGGCAGCAGCTATTGCCAAGGGGCATAAGGTGGCAGACAATATTAAGCTTGCCATGGTGGTGCCAGGTTCTGGCTTGGTAAAAGCGCAGGCTGAAAGTGAAGGTTTGGATAAAATCTTTACCGATGCAGGTTTTGAATGGCGCGCGCCGGGTTGCTCTATGTGTTTAGCCATGAATGCAGACCGTTTGGAAGCGGGTGAGCGTTGTGCCTCGACTTCCAACCGTAACTTTGAAGGAAGGCAAGGAGCAGGTGGGCGCACGCACTTGGTTAGCCCTGCTATGGCAGCGGCGGCGGCAATTAAAGGGCATTTTGTGGATATTAGAGATTGGCAAGAGGCAGGAGAATAATCATGCAAGCATTTACCAAATTAAACGGATTGGTTGTACCTTTAGACAGGGCAAACGTGGATACAGATGCGATTATTCCCAAGCAATTTCTAAAAAGCATCAAACGCACGGGTTATGGTCCATTTTTATTTGATGAATGGCGCTATGAAGATGTGGGGCAGCCTGAAATGGATTGCAGCAATCGCCCGATTCGCAAAGATTTTGTGTTGAATCAGCCGCGTTATCAGGGTGCTGAAATCATGTTGGCGCGTGAAAACTTTGGTTGTGGTTCATCGCGTGAACATGCGCCATGGGCAATTGTTGATTACGGTATTTCCTGCGTAATTGCACCTTCTTTTGCTGATATTTTCTATAACAACTGTTTTAAAAATGGCATTTTACCTGTGGTCTTAAAAGATGAAGAAATGGATATGTTGTTTTCTGAAACTGAAAGCCATGAAGGCTATAAGTTAAACGTGGACTTAGAAGCGCAAACCGTGACCACACCAAGTGGTCAAGTGTTTACCTTTGAGGTGGATGATTTCCGTAAACATTGTT
>JALSZC010000343.1 GCA_027059605.1 Ghiorsea sp.
TGACCAATGCATAACATAAACTCCACAACATCAACCTACACTTCATTGTTTTTCCTCAATTTCCATATGTACGCCACCTTGAACAACAACCCTACCTTGTTCTTGCCATACACGCATGTTTTTACCCGTCATCACCATGCCTTCTTTTTTCATCACAAATGCATCAGGAATATATAACACATTCTTTTTCTGATAAAAGTAAAGCGTTTCACTCTGCAAATCCCAGCCTAGGTATAATACCAGCACACTACCCTTGAGATGAACCGTACCCTTTTTTTTATCATAATCACCCGTATCCCCCTGAATGGGAACCACCTGACGTGACGCGGTATATAAATCAATAAACGGCTGCTCTAAAAGCAATATATTTTTCTTTTCCACTGCACTTTTTGCCTGCAAACGCCAATTTAAAGTATCCCCTTGATATGCTTTAATATCAGGATTGGTTACACGACTTCCCGATTGAATCGCAGCCACATCCAATACTTCTTGTATGCTATGTTTCGCAGTAAGCATAAAATATGCAGCTAGCAACAAACTGCCAACACTTAAGGCAACAAAAGACCATTTTAAGCCCGTCAACACGATTGTTACCAGCCACAATCCTGTGGTGTAACACCATAAGCCTGCTCTAAAATTTCTTCCCAACCACCATTGGCTAAAATCAAGCCTTCACATAGCTGTCGCACGGCACCTTGACCGCCTGCATATTCAGAAACCCATGCAGCATGTTTCAATACGCCCACAAAAGCATTGCATGGTGCAGTTTGTAAACGACACTGACGCATAGCGGGCAAATCAATAACATCATCACCCATATATGCACAATCATCAGGTGAAATACCAGCCTGTTCGCACAAGTTCTTCAAACCATCTGCTTTGCGCAAGCTTCCTTGAATCAAGTATTGAATGCCCAAATCTGCAGCTCTGTGTGCAACCACTTTAGACTTTCGCCCTGTTAAAATTGCAACTTCAATGCCTGCTCGCTGCAACATTTTAATACCATGCCCATCGCGCACATTAAAATTCTTAATTTCATCACCACTATCCGTCATGGTGACATGTCCTTCGGTAAGTACGCCATCCACATCCAAGACCAACATTTTGATGCCTTTGGCAACATCTAAAGGAAAATTTTGATATGAATTCATACAATACCTGCCTCTAATAAATCATGAAGATGGATCACCCCTACCAGTTCACCATTATCATTGGTAACAAACAACACTGTCACCTTCTTTTCTTCCATCATGCGCACAGCTTCACTGGCTAGATGTGTATCTGTAATCGTATGTGGTGAAGCATGCATCACTGAAGCAATAGGAATAGTCATATCCAACTGCCCTTCTTGTTGTAAAATTCGCCTTAAATCCCCATCGGTTAGACAGCCTTCTAACTTCTTAGCTTCACCAACGCCTGTAATCCCCAAGCGGTAACTGCTCATCGTATAAATGGCATCAGAAAGGTGAGCTTGCGGGGAAACCATGGGTATTTTATCACCCACTTGCATCACATCTGCCACCGACATCAAACGGCGACCAAGGCTACCTGCAGGGTGAACGCGCGCAAAATCTTCAGGTTGAATACCTCGTTGTTTAAGCACCACCACTGCCAGCGCATCCCCCAAGGCTAAAGTTGCAGTTGTAGATGCTGTAGGTGCTAAATTCATCGGGCAAGCTTCTTCTGTAACGGGGATATGCAATAAAAAATCAGCATGTTGTGCTAAAGTCGATGTTTTACCACCTGTCATCGCAATAATGGGCGCACCTAAACGTTTAATCGTGGGTAGCAATCCACAAACTTCATCCGTCTCACCGCTGTGTGATAATGCCAACACAGCATCATCACTGGTAATCATGCCTAAGTCACCATGTTGTGCTTCTGCAGCATGCACAAAAAATGCGGGTGTACCTGTAGATGCAAAGGTTGCTGCAATTTTTCGTGCAATAATACCTGACTTACCCATACCTATAATGACAAGTTTTCCTTTGAGGTTCAAAATAAGCGTTGCAGCTTTCACAAAATCAATATTTAAAGCAGATTTTTGCAACTCCAAAGCTGCTATCTCGATATCAAGTACCTTTTTAGCCTGATCAACCCATTCTTCTTGATGTTGAATATCATTAGTCATGATTCATCCCCATGCATTTAATTGACTTTGCACAGCCATCAATTGCATCATTTCTTTGGCTTTAAGACGAAAAGCTGTTAATTCTGTTTTAGGAACTGGTTTGGCTGCTTTATATTTCACTCGCAATGGGTTCACAGCTCTTCCCCTAGATCTAAACTCAAAATGAAGGTGAGGACCTGTAGCTAGTCCGCTCATGCCCACATAACCAATTACCTGCCCCTGTTTAACAAAGCTTCCTTTTCGTATGCCTTTTGCATAACGGCGCATGTGTGCATAAGCTGTTGAATGAATACCATTGGTATGCCTTATTTCTATAAACCGTCCGTAGCCGCCTTTCCAACCTTTGTAAACAACTTTACCATCACCAATAGCATGAATTGGTGTGCCAGATTTAGCAGCATAGTCCACACCACGATGGGCTCTTGTATACCCTAAGATAGGATGTTTACGGGATACTGTAAAACGAGATGATATACGTGAATAACGAACAGGTGATTTCAAGTAGGTCTTGCGAAGGTTTCTTCCTTCCGCATCATAATACTCAATATTACCCTTTTTATCGGTATAACGTATGGCTGTATAGACATGTCCTCTATTGGTAAATTCTGCTGATAAAATGGTATAATCAACGCGCCTACCTTCATCATCAAAAGATTCTTCATACAACACTTTAAAAGCATCACCTTTGCGTAGGTCTCGAACAAAATCAATATCCCATGCAAAAATATTTACCAGTTGAATCGTTAAAGCATCTTCTAAACCTGCCTTACCAGCATCATAAAATAAGCTATCTTGAATAACACCTTCCACCATATTTGTTCGGGTAAATACTGGTCTCTCAATAAGCTCTGCTCGCCATGTTTTACCTGGTTCAGATGTTAAAACCAAACGCTCTTTTGCATTGATTTGGTAAGTAATTTGAATATATTGATTACTTATCTTTTTCTGAAACTTATGACCAATACGTATATTTTTTAAATTATAAACGGATACAGCAGCATGGATTACATTAGCTGCTTCTGATGCGGGAAGCCCTAACCTTGCCAAAACTAGACCAGCCGTGTCACCACTTTTAACCACCTCTGTTGTTTCAACATCATGGTTGGTTTTAATTGATGGTAAAATCCATTCATGATGTACCACAGGTGTATCATCACGCCCTGCATTACCTTGTATTGATGTTATAAACATTACAAATATCAAAAAAAGTATTGTTGCTAATAAAAAGCTATATTTCCCCCACTTTGTTATAAAAGAATTCATAAACACTTGATTATTGGTAACCCCGCAGGCTTTTTATAATTCTATCCAACTCTTGTTTGTGGGCAAAAGCAATCTTCACTTCTCCTGAACCATCTTTTTTTCGTGTTAAACTTACCGATAAACCTAAGTTTCGTTTTAATTCTTCACTAAGGGCTAGAATATCAGCATCAACCTCACTTTTTGTAGGCTTAGGTGTATTCGCTTTTCTGGCCTCTTTTTCCATCTGCCTTGCGCTCCAACCTTTCTCAACGCAAGTTTTCGCCAACACAATTGCATCTGCAGCAGCAAGACCAACCAATGGTCTAGCATGCCCCATATTAAGCTTTCGTTCCTCCAACATAAGTTGTACGGCTTCTGGTAACTGCAAAAGACGAATTAAATTACTCACCTGAACCCGAGAAACACCAATACTTTCAGCCACTTGTTGCTGTGTATAATTAAATTCTTCCATCAACCGTCTGTAAGCACGAGCTGACTCTACCGCAGTTAAATCATCACGCTGTTCATTTTCCACAATAGCAAGCTCTAAAGCCTGTAAGTCATCAACCTCTCGAACCACAGCTGGAATTTCATGTAACTTCGCTATTTGTGACGCACGCCAGCGACGCTCACCTGCAATCAATTCATAACCATCATTTTGTGGGCGAATCAAAACTGGCATCAATACACCATCACGTTTAATCGAATCTGCAAGTGCTTGTAACTCACCCTTATCAAAGTTGGAACGTGGCTGATACTTGTTGGGTTTAATTTTAGATATTGGTATCAATGTTGCCTGAGCCAATACCTCTGGTGTTGGTTTATCCCCCAACAGTGCATTCAACCCTCTTCCCAAAGCTTGTCTCTTTTTTTGTGGTGTCTTCATAGCTTTCCCTATCCCTCTCTATTACACATTAAACAGCAATTGATTCGCGCTGCATCATTTCTTGAGCAACCTGAAAATATGCCTGTGCTCCTTTAGAGCGTAAGTCATGATACATCACGGGTAAACCATAACTTGGTGCTTCCGATAAGCGCACATTTCTCGGAACGACTGCCTCATAAACCTGAGCTCCAAAATATTCACGTACATCCTTCTCTACTTGGCTTGATAGGTTATTCCTCCTATCCACCATCGTTAAAAGAATACCTTCAATCTCTAAATGTTTATTTAGGTTTGCCCGTACTCGACGAATCGTGTCCATTAACTGACTCAAGCCTTCCATAGCATAAAACTCAGTCTGCAAAGTTACCAACACACGATCAGAAGCTGTAAGCGCATTAATCGTTAACATATTTAATGCTGGTGGGCAGTCGATAATTACATAATCAAATGGATCACCATTATAGTTTTGCAAGCATGTTTTTAAGATTTCCTCTCTCTCGTTTAAGTTCACCAATTCAACTTCAGCACCAGATAAATCAATGGTGGCAGGAACCAAATACAGACCTTCACAATCTGTTTCCATAATAGCTTCTTGAAGGTCTTCCCCTCGGCTTAACAACTCATACATACCCACTTTTACATTATCTTTATCCACACCCAATCCAGATGTTGTATTACCTTGTGGGTCTAAATCCAAAACTAAAACACGCTTATCAAATGCTGATAATGATGCTGCTAAATTAATGCTCGTAGTGGTTTTTCCAACACCACCCTTTTGGTTTGCAATTGAAAAAACAGGGCCTAAATTTTTATGTTTCACGTGAAACACCTCCAACAACTTCATTTCCACCCTTAATATAGCATGCAACCCTTTGCATATCTTTGGGTCGATAATCCTCTTCTAAATACCAACCATCAACATTAGGTAAAACTACTTCATCAGGAACTGGCAACACAGCCCTACCACCATCAACAATATGTTTGTCGCACATCTTCAACAAAAGACTCACTTCAGAAACAGCCCTTGCTACACATACCGTTGCATTCAAAGAATCCAAGTCATTAATATCAGCATCATAAGCATCTGCATTTAACCTTAGTTTACGTATAATATGCCGTATAAATTCAGTACGCTTTTTTCTTCTTTCAACTAAAACACCTTTAATGTTTTTATTGTGAATTAAAAGTGGTATTCCGGGTACACCCATACCACTGCCAATATCCAAAACCACAGCCTTATCATCAATCCATTTAGATAAAGCGACTGATGGCTGAATAAAGGTTTTGTAAAATAAAGCTGGGTCTTTAATTGAAGTAAGGTTTAAAACTTTACGAAATTTCATCACCTCATCACAATACAACTGTTGTCTAGCATCAATCACCCTAACCCCCCTTCACCTTGCGACCTGGATTTTAGCCATATCAACATACAACTAATAGCTGCTGGTGTTACACCTGATATTTGTGATGCTTGAGCCAGAGTTTTAGGAAGGCTGGTGCTTAACTTCTGGCGAACCTCGGTACTTAAACCTAAAACATCTGCATAATTAATATCAGATGGTATTTGAATTTTTTCTAGGTTTTTAAACTTATCAACCTCAAGTTGCTGTTTATCTAAATACCCATCGTAATGCAATAAAGCTCTTACAGACACCTCATCTCTGGCATTTAACTCACCTAGATCTAACAAAGGTAAAACCTTTGTCACATCAACATCTGCACGGTGACAGTAGGATGCAATGGGCATAACCTGTTTGGGTACTGGCAAAGATAAATCGGTTAATTTTTTAACCCATTCCTTTCCTGTACCAATGCTAATATTTTTTATCGATTCCCTAGCTTTTGTATACACCTTAAACCTTTGTTTATAACACGAAGCCCAAGGCTCTTTGAGTAAACCAAGTTTTAAAGCGTGTCCAGATAAACGTATATCTGCATTATCTTCTCGCAATTGCAGACGAAACTCAGCTCGTGACGTAAACATACGATAAGGCTCACTTACACCCTTATGCACCAAGTCATCAACCATCACACCTATATAGGACTCTGACCTAGCTGGTACCCAAGCTTCCAAACCCAATGCTTTGGCAGATGCATTAATACCAGCCAACAAACCTTGAGCTGCCGCCTCTTCATAACCTGTTGTACCATTAATCTGCCCCGCATGAAACAAACCTGGAACTTTTTTGCACTCTAGCGTCAATCTAAGTTCAGTTGGATCAACATAATCATATTCAATCGCATAACCTGGTCGGATAATATTTACATTTTCCAACCCTTTTATAGAGCGTAAAAACTTCCATTGAACATCAA
>JALSZC010000344.1 GCA_027059605.1 Ghiorsea sp.
CACGCACCCATTGCCAAACCGTCGGCAGTGGGTCGTGTGTATTTATCTGTCTCTGGCGTATTGCTGCTTCTTTTGATTGCATGGCATTATTCCATTCAAGTCACAGCGCATAACACCGCACGCAATCAAGTCACCGCATGGCTACAAAACATGGGCGCAAGTGCAGAGCAAGTTGATTTCCGCATGTTGCGTGGTGCATTAACCATTAACAATATCAAAGCAAGCTATTTGGGTGGTGATGTATTCATTGAACAACTTTTCATCAAAGGTAACCCTGCATCTATCAGCAGCGAACACCCCTTATTACAGCAAGTGGTTATCAAACATGCATCGTATGATGCAAATGGACTAAACAAAACATGGCAAGCAGAGCACATCACCTTCCCCGATACACTTGCGCGTATTTTTTATCATGCAAAACGTGTACAGCTTATCGAAAGTGACATCCAACATATCTTGGATATGCCCAAACTTTGGGTTGAACAACTCACCATATCTGGCGCAGCTAAGCAACGACATATCATAGCCCAAGGTTTTTTAGGAGCCACCGCCAACACATGGCAAATGAATAGCCTTGTACCAACCCAAAGCCAACAGCAAACGGGACATATCACTTCGCAATATCAAGGCATTAACAGTGACATAAATTGGACAGGGTTTTGGTTGACGAAAAACCTTAACATACACGTGCAGCAACAGCGTCAAAAAAAATCCCTGCAACTCAATATCACCCAAGAAGATAAGCAATGGAGCACACAATTTGCGGCTCATGATTGGGACATTATCCACTCCGACTTGCAAACCAGCATCACAGGGCAAGGTAACATCATCAAACAAGGTAAAACATGGCTAATCAACAGCCCCAAACTTAGCTTTAAGGATACCAGTCTCCAACAATTACAAAGTGAAATCAGCCAAGGCACAGTACACAATATTCATATCAATACCGCAAAGCAGCAAATCGCCATAGAAAGCCTTCTCATTCAAGATACTACATTCACCATAGATACATATAGCGCAACCAAGCTCAATCATGGCTGGCATATCAACCTCGATAACCTCAGCCTAATTGATCTGCAACCCACATTATTAGTGCAAGGCTCACCCATCACATTCCCTGCACTTAATGGTTATGCTAAAATAGAAAATAATCGGCTTGAGTTTGATGTATCAGGAGAAAGTGCCAATGAACAATTCGTACGCATAAAAAGTAAGGATGATAAAATTCATCTCACAGCAAAGAAAGTACCTTTGCGTTTACTACGAAACCTTCTCCCTCAACCTTTACAAGAAAAGGCTTTAACATTGCAAGGAGACACAAAACTTCAGCTTACCATAAAACCTAAACAACAATGGCAAACAACAGGAAAGGTCAATATACGCAATATGTACCTTGCATCAAAGAACCAAGCATTTAAGGCTTCTATATTCGATTTACATATTCAACATGCCAACCTACAAGGTGTCCAACAAGCAACGGCTACTGCTAAGCAGTGGGTCATGCAGCTACCACTCACTCCCCGCCAAGCATGGGGAACACCATCGCATTTAGAAAATTGGCTGCGTATCCCTTGGCAACTACAAAATATTCAGCTTCAAAATGGTTACATTAATATTG
>JALSZC010000345.1 GCA_027059605.1 Ghiorsea sp.
CATAGGCAATCAAAAGAGCCAGCACATCACTAAAGTTGTGCATAGCATCACTCAACAAAGCCAGTGAGCCTGAAATAATGCCACCCACAATTTGTGATAGCGTAATCACAATGTTGAGCACTATCGTTATCAATAAATTCTTGCCGCTGACGTTGTGATTATGCTGGTCACTCATAGCTTATACCCCTTTATTCATATTGATTGACTTCAAAAGGCATTATCCCTCTGATGTTAACCACGACAAAATCGAAGCTTTATCTGGAATGCCACCCGCATGTACCACTTTACCGTTAATCACCACGCCCGGCGTGGACATCACCCCGTAAGACATAATCTTTGCCATATCTTCGACTTTCTCTAATGCAATCTCGATACCATGCTCGCCCGCAACAGCCTCAATCAAAGCTTGTGTTGTTTTGCAGTTGGCACAACCTGTACCCAATACTTTTACATCTATCATTTCTTTCACCTCACACAATGATATTAAAAAACCAACCCACCAACATGATGGAAACGGTTACAATGGCTGTAAACAAAGCCAAGGCTTGCCACTGAATCACTTTTCTTAAGATAAGCAATTCAGGCAATGAAATCGCTGCAATACTCATCATAAAGCTTAGCGTCGTGCCAAGCGCAACACCTTTGAGAAGCATGGCTTCTGCCAAGGGAATCACACCTACAGCATTGGAATACAAAGGTACACCAATCAATACGGACATGGGTACAGCCAACCAGTTGTTGGCATCGCCAAGGCTGGCTGCCCAGTTTTCAGGGAAATAGCCATGAAACAATGCACCAAGTCCCACACCTAAAATCACCCATTTCCAAATTCTACCCACAATCTCTTTGACTTCACCAAAGGCATATCGATGGCGCGCAGGCAGTGAATTATCCTGTTCAATGGTTTGCACTTCACCCATCTGGATTTTCCAAACGTAATCTTCCACCCAGCGTTCAGGCTTGAATTTTTCCATGATAATGCCGCCGAAAAAGGCAACAACCATGCCCGATGCCACATAAAGTGCTGTGATTTTCCAGCCCACCATACCCCAAAGCATGACCACCGCGATTTCATTGATCATGGGGCTAGCAATCAAGAATGAGAAGGTCACACCCAAAGGAATACCCGCCTCCACAAATCCAATAAACAGTGGTACGGATGAACATGAGCAGAATGGCGTGACAGCGCCCAACACAATCGCCAACACCCGCGCTGCAAATTTTGATTTACCTTGAATATAAGTACGTACTTTTTCAGGCGAAACAAATGAGCGAAACAAACCCATGATATAAATAATCGTCACCAGCATGAAAAATATCTTGGTGATATCCATGATAAAGAAATGCACGCTCTCACCCATGCTGCTGTCCGCCGTTAAACCGAACACATCAAAGGCAAGCCAATCAGCCAATGCTTCAAACATATGCCGCCTCCTTATTCAAGGCAGGACGATTGGGCATAGCCTGCAACCGTTTTCTATCCGTTTTGAAAGGCTCTTGCCCATTATATTCCTGCATCATCTTATGTATAATCTCCTTTTGAAAAGGTGAAACTTGCGGATGTGGTGAATACAACACCCACTGCCCTTGCCTGCGGTCTGCAATCAGTT
>JALSZC010000346.1 GCA_027059605.1 Ghiorsea sp.
TCCAAGAAGTGAATATTAAAGTCCGCAGCTTGGAAGCCAGGATTGGCTAACAAACGTTTGTGCAACTCTTGATTGGTTGTAATACCAATAATCGCAAGCTCATCAATGGCACGCTGCATGCGGCGAATACATTTTTGCCTGTCTCGCGCATGGGTGATGATCTTAGCAATCATAGAATCGTAATGTGGAGGAATGCTGTAACCCGTATAAACAGCAGAGTCTACACGAACACTACGACCACCAGGTGCGTGATAAAGTTCAATTTTACCTGGAGATGGCGTGAATTTAAATGGATGCTCAGCATTGATACGGCATTCAATCGCATGACCTTTCATTTTGATGTCTTTTTGTTTAAACGCAAGCTTCTCACCATTAGCAACACGGATTTGCCATTCAATCAAGTCCACACCTGTAATCCATTCAGTTACAGGATGCTCCACTTGAATACGCGTATTCATTTCCATAAAATAAAAGGACTGGTCAGGGTTGAGCAAAAACTCAATCGTGCCTGCACCTTCGTAGTTTACTGCTTTTGCTGCCGCAACGCCTGCAGCACAAATGGCCTCACGGGTTTCAGGGCTGATGGATGGGCTTGGGGCTTCTTCCAATACTTTTTGATTGTTACGTTGAATGGAACATTCACGTTCAAATAAATGTACGATGTTACCATGTCCATCACCAAGCACTTGCACTTCAATATGGCGTGGTTCTTCCAAGAATTGCTCGATAAATACAGTGTCATCACCAAATACTGTTCCAGCCTCAGACTGACAAATGCTAAAAGCAGATGGCAAAGATGGCTCAGAGTGAACAATTTTCATGCCTCTACCACCACCACCAGCAGCAGCTTTGATAATTAGAGGGAAACCACAGTCTTTCGCCACTTCTTTGGCTTCTTCAACAGTGCGAACTGCACCGGGTGAACCATATACTAAGGGTACGCCTGCTTCGGTCATGCGTTGCTTGGCTTTGACTTTATCACCCATAATACGCATGGATTCAGGTGTGGGACCAATCCATGTATAGCCTGATTCTATCACGATTTCGGCAAATTCGGCGTTTTCTGCTAGAAAACCATAGCCTGGATGAATGGCAGCAGCATCGGTTAGTGATGCAGCAGCCATGATGGCAGGGATATTTAAATAAGATTGGGTGCTGATGGCAGGACCAATACAAACAGACTCGTCAGCTAAACGTGTATGCATGGCATCTTTGTCAGCTTCAGAATAAACAGCAACGGTTTCTATACCCAATTCTTTACAGGCACGAATAATACGAACAGCAATTTCGCCACGGTTGGCGACTAATACTTTATGAAACATGTGAATAACCCCTTACGCTGGTGTAATCACAAAAATAGGCTGACCATATTCAAGTGGCTGTGCATTTTTAACAAGAATTTTTTGAACAACACCATCATACTCTGCTTCAATTTCATTCATCAGTTTCATGGCTTCTACGATACAAAGTACATCACCTTTTTTCACGGTGCTTCCTTCACTAACAAAGGGTTCATCATCGGGTGATGATGCAGCATAAAATGTTCCAACCATGGGTGATTTGACCACATGTTCTTCATCTTCTGTTGCCTCTTCTGCAAC
>JALSZC010000347.1 GCA_027059605.1 Ghiorsea sp.
GATGCCCTCGCCATTGCCAGCGATATTCAAAAAGGATTAATGCCACGTGGTGAACCTGATATAACGGGTTATACTGTTTCTGGTTTCCAAGAAAGTTGTTATGCCGTGGGTGGCGATTATTATGATTATATCAAACGTGAGAACGGCAATATATGGTTGGTCATTGCAGATGTTGCAGGTAAAGGTTACCCCGCCGCATTAACCGTTGCGAATTTACAAGCCATGTTACACGCACTTGCCAATGGCGAAAACATCTCACTCTTTGATGCTGTAAAATACGCCAATCAATCATTATTCCAGTCCTTGCAAGGTGGGCGTTTTGTCACCCTATTCATTGCAGAACTCAATCCACAAACCCATACTTTAGAGTGGCTCAATGCAGGGCACATACCACCATTGGTATGGCAGAAAGATCATATCATACGGCTTGAAGCAACCACACCTCCTTTGGGCATGTTGGCAGACCTTCCTCTACGCACTGAAACATTGGACTTTATGCAGAGCAATGTGCTTTTTGCCTGTACAGATGGCATTACTGAGGCTAAAAACAAAGCATCTGACATGTTTAATGACCATCGTGTTGAAACATGGTTTACTGAACGCCATGACCTAGACCCATCTGTATTACCCACATCATTATTGGCACGTTTAGAAGAAGAAGGCTTCACTACCCATGATGATGATATTACCATGTTATGTTTAAAACGGAGAGACGCATGACCACATCCAACAATGAATCCACCCGAATCGAATCCGACTCTATGGGTGAAATGCAAGTGCCATCTTCTGCGATGTATGGTGCAAGCACTGCGCGTGCTGTAGAAAACTTTCCTGTTTCCAGCCTCCGATTTCCACGTGTATTCATCAAAGCATTGGGGCAAATCAAGGCAGCAGCAGCAATTGTAAACGCTAAACTTGGTAAGCTTGATAACAAGCAAGCAGAACTTATCCAACAAGCCGCATTAGAAGTTGCCCAGGGCAAATGGGATGCACATTTTGTGCTCGATATATTCCAAACAGGTTCAGGCACATCTACCAATATGAATGCCAACGAAGTGATTGCTCACCGCTGCGCACAAATTAATTCAGACTTAAGTATTCACCCCAACGACCACATCAATATGGGGCAATCTTCCAATGATGTTATTCCTACAGCAATGCATCTTGCAGCAGCCGATGTATTGGTGCATCAGTTGATACCCGCTTTACAACATTTGCATGCTGCTTTGCAAGACAAATCTGTACAAAATAAAGATGTGGTTAAAATTGGACGCACCCATTTGATGGATGCAACACCCATCACTTTAGGGCAAGAAATATCGGCTTGGGCAAGACAAATCGAGCTTGGTATAACACGTTTAGAATCTTGCTTACCACGTATTACAGAACTCGCCCAAGGTGGTACTGCTGTCGGCACTGGTTTAAATACCCACCCTGATTTTGGCAAAATGATGGCAGCAACCTTATCCAAAAGTTATGGCATTGATTTTCATGAAGCGGTTAATCATTTTGAGGCTCAAGCCGCTCAAGATGCAACTGTAGAGTTATCTGGCGCACTCAAAACAGTGGCTGTTTCTTTGGTTAAAATCGCCAATGATGT
>JALSZC010000348.1 GCA_027059605.1 Ghiorsea sp.
CTCATCAGGGATACCTGCCATAGCCAATGTTTTATCCTTAGGCAAACCAATCACAGGCAACCACTTAAGTAAGCGTGCTTCTTGCCCTGTGGTCACAAAGCCATTTTTCCGCCCATGCGTACGCATTTCATGTTGGATA
Source organism: Ghiorsea sp. (assembly GCA_027059605.1). Taxonomy (GTDB): domain Bacteria; phylum Pseudomonadota; class Zetaproteobacteria; order Mariprofundales; family Mariprofundaceae; genus Ghiorsea. The sequence goes on from JALSZC010000348.1 coordinate 140, forward strand.
TATTGGTTTCTAAATTCTTGGCTTAATCGCATGTATCTTCACCTGTTCTTATGTTTACTTTGACATGGTTATTACAATATTGGCATGACAGTGTCACATCACCTGCCTCATCTGCAAGCTCTGCTAAATCTTCTTCAGCAACACCAACCAATGCTTGCATCATGGTCTCTTTAGAACAAGAACAAGCATAATGATAATCATCTTGACCAACCACTTGGCAACCCAAATCCGCAAACACTTTTAAAATTTCTTTAGGCTCATCATCAGCTAAAGCTTTATTACTAATCTTTGCCATAGCTTCTACAGCTTTAAACCAATGTTCATCATCACAACCGGGCATAGCTTCAATCATCATCGCCAAGTCACCTACCAGCAGCATATCTGCTTGTACTTGTACGGATTGCCTTAAATACTCTAACATGTGGTCTGCAAGCCACGCAGAATCATGCTGTACTGTAGAAATATAGGGTTGACCCACGCCCAAATCACGCACCGTTGAAAGTACAATATTTTTACCCATCAATGCTACAATACCTTCACCTTCAAGTGTAGAATGAGCCCCTTCTCGCCATTGCACATAACCACGCACTGCACCACTCTTGGATTCAGCTTGCATACGTTGAATAGGCGTGTTCTCATCGCTGGCATCCAACTGCAAAACTTGCCTCACCCCACCCTTACTAATGCTTAATAACATGATGGAAGCCAAAAGTGTTTGCCCAAACAACAAGGCTGGCTCGCCTTGTAAACCATGAATAGCATTCGCCTCAGCAATGATATGTTTGCCACGAATAATCGCACCCCTAGCTCGTGCTTCAGGCAATAAAAAACGAATCAATGTATCTTTTTGTGTCATATATCCTCACCTTGCATCCAAAGCAAAACTTCATCCAACGAAGCAAAACAATGATTCGCACCAGCTTGTATCAGTTCTTCTTCTGAAAAAGAATGTGTTAAACCAATGCCTACACACCCTGCACGATTTGCTGCTTTCATATCTGCTTCACCATCACCAACCATCATAACATCTTGAATATTTAAACCCATTTGCTCACAAGCCAAAAGCAATGGCTCGGGGGATGGCTTGGATGCTCGTCCATCAAGTTTACCAATAACACATGAAAAGTAAGACATCCAACCCAACTTATCCAACTGCGCTTCTGCACGATATTGCCCTTTGCTGGTCACCACTGCCATAGGAATATGCTGGCCTTGCAACCACTGCATCAAAGCTTCTGCACCTTGCATGATTTGAATATCATTTAAGTAAGTTTGATCATGGACTTGAATAAAATACTGCGATGCTTGTTCTTTTTTATCACCAAATAAGGCTGTCATACTACAGTCACCACGCCCTGTATGCCGACGAATAGCATCATCACTCATCGCAGGAAGCTCAAAATATTGCAATGTTTCACGCATAGCATGAATAATCGGTGCAAAAGCATCAATAAGCGTACCATCTAAATCCAACAACACACCTTTAAACACTGGTTTATTCATCATCTAAGAAGCACGCAAAGCATCAATTTTTTCCAACATCAATTGCCTGATTTTAAGCCCAATCTCACCAGGTTGACCATCACCAATCGCTTGATGATTTATCTGAACCACGGGCAATACAGCATTGGTTGTACTGCTCATCAAACATTCACTTAAACCTGCTTCATCCAACTTCCATGCCCGCTCTTGCACGGCAATACCTGCATCTTTTGCCACTTCCATTGCCATACTTCGCGTAATACCACCCAGTACTTGATGATCCAGAGGGTGAGTCACCAATACGCCATCAATCACTGCAAAAATATTGGTCGCACAGCCTTCCAAAACATGCCCTTGCTCATCCAGCCAAAAAGCTTCATCCACACCAGCCCGTACAGCTTCTTGTTTACCCATCACACTGGCAAGCAAGGCAATCGACTTGATTTCACAATGTTTCCAGCGAATATCTTGTAAAGTAATGCCTTGAACACCCGTTTTTACTTTGGTATCGCTGGGTTTAGGTAATTCACGAACAGTAATGACCAAGGTTGGTGTTATCGCTTGATTGACCACATGATTGCGCGGAGCTACACCGCGTGTTACTTGAATATATACCATGGCATCATCAAAAGGGTTTTTTTCATAAGCTTGCTGCACCAAAACTTCCAATTCAGGTATTGTTTTCGGCAAATCAATGGCAATTGCAGCACATGAGCGTTGCAAACGCTTCAAATGCGGATTTAAATCAAGGTAAGTACCACCATAACATGCCACCACTTCATACACCCCATCGGCAAACTGAAACCCACGGTCTTCAACATGTATCATTGCTTTTTCTAGCGGTACAAAACGATTGTTCACATAGGCAACCAGTGGCTTGCTCATTTTATTTTCACCTCAAGCTTAAAGATATGCAAAAGCATAGAAAGAAAGCTGTGATTTTGCGAGAAATAAGAAGGCTCTTTTTTGATTTTAATATATTCGTGGTCTTGGTCACATGCAAGCCATCGAAATTAAACCAGCCTATACCCAGAGTTAAAGCATACGATGTCACTTGCGATAGGTAATACAAGTGACAACAGGAGGCTACAAATGAATCCATTCCGCGCCAAGCGTATTGCCGACCACTTCTCCAGCATTGCTACTTTTGCTGTGAATAATCAGACTCATGGTGTTACTGTTACCTTTAGAGGTAACAAAGTTTACTTTGATAATGAGCATAGCCTTTGGGCATTTTTATTTCACATTGCCCATGCAGAGCACCAAGAAAGCATTATTGCAGAGGCTGAAGCACGACTTGCCGCTTAGTCCTCACAATTGATTACTGTGCACGCCACCAAAGTCTTAAAGCATCCCATTTGCGACCAAACCATGATGCACGCTCTACACTTTGCTCCGCCAACATTGGGATGGATTGCAAAGTAATATCTTCATCATCAATACGTAGAGTGGCTTGAATATCACCCAACTGTTCGCCTTGCTGAATGGGTGCAAGTTGTGGTGATGTATAATGTAAAGCAAAACCCAAGTGTTTTTCACTACCTTGCGGTACTGTAATCCACACTGGTTTAGCAGGTTTAAGCCAAACAAACTCTTGCGTACCTTCAAAAACTTCAATTTTACGGCGAATATCTTTTTCTTTAGGGCGCAAGGTTACAAATTGCCCCATGCCATAACGCAATAATACTTGCGATTGCTTTTGGCGGGCTGTTTTTGAGTCCGTACCAAACACAGAGGATACCAAACGCATATCCCCTTTTTCTGCTGCTGCTGTTAAACAATAGCCCGCTTCTTCTGTGTGCCCAGTTTTTATCCCTCTTGCTTCAGGCATAGTCCACAACAAACGATTACGGTTCCATTGTGTACGACCATCAAACGTATAGCTTTTCTCGGAAAAAACTTCAAAAAACTTAGGGAAATCACGCCACAATGCGACCGCTAATTTTGCCATATCCATAGCAGTACTAAAGTGATTTTCATCAGGGAAACCTGTTGGGTTACTAAAGTGCGTATTGGTCATACCCAAGGCTTTGGCTTTACCATTCATTAATGCCACAAAAGCACTTTCAGACCCCGAAATATGTTCTGCAATGACAATAGCTGCATCATTGCCCGAAAATGTAGCTATACCATGAATAATCTCACGTATAGTTGGGTGCATACGCGGCTCTAAAAACATAGAACTACCACCAATCTTCCATGCCTTGGTGCTAACATTCACCCGCTCATCCAAATCTACATTACCTGATTTAATGGCTTCAAATGCCAAATATAATGTCATCATTTTGGTCATGCTTGCTGGTGCTAAGCGTAAGTTTTCTTCATGTTTTGCCAGCACTTGCCCAGAACGCGCATCTAGCAACACCCAAGACTTGGCTTGAAGCTCTGGTTCCGATGGCCATGTGATATTCGCCGCCCAAGCTTGCTGAGTGAACATGAATGCCCCAATGAAACACAATAACCTTACCATTCCCAATCTCCTTTTGGTTCCACACTCCATTCCAATTGTGGATGTTTTGAGCGCATAGCATAACCTTTAATTTTTAAAATTTTAGCATGAAGCATCAATCGTGCATGTTTTTTGCCACCATAACGTGTATCACCAAGAATAGGATGACCCAAATGCGCCAAATGTACACGAAGTTGATGGGTGCGTCCCGTATGTGGAATCAAACGTATTAAAGCTTTATCACCGCGTGTTTCCACAACAAAGGCCTCCGTCTTACTGGCTTTCCCATGTTTATCCACAGCATAGCGCCCCCATCTATCAGCCTTTGCCGAAAGTGGTTCTTCAATAAGTATTTCTGACCAATCGGGCACAGGTGAAACTACCGCTATATACTCTTTCTCTACGGCTTGATGCCAATGGTGTTGCAAGTGCTGCAATGCTTTAGGGTCATAACAAAACATCATCAATCCTGATGTGCCTTTATCTAAACGATGTACAGGGCGCAGGTGTTTAGTTTCCACAGGCGGTAACTTTAAAGACTTTGCCAACTCATACACCAATGTACCTTTACTGCGATGCAAAGCCTCTTGCGCATATTGTCCTGCTTTTTTGTGCAGCAATACCCAAGATTGTTCACGCCATACCATTTGATCTTCTGAAAACGGTGTAAGCACCTCATCATCCAAAGTCACAATGCGAACCTTTTCACCGCCTTGTATAATCCGCCCTGCTTTTCGGCAGCGTTTTTTGTTCACATACACGCCACCTTCATCAATTGCACGTTGCACACGTCGCCTTGAAAAAGTTGAGCATGCTGCCAACGCCGTATCTAAGCGCTGCCCCCCCTGCTCAAGAGGGATTTGTAATTTTATATCTTCAAATGCCATGATTAAACTGCCAAAGCTGCAAGCACGTCTTCATGTGTCTCACAATATTGAATACACTGAAAACTACTGTCCACACTCATTACCAACTGTTGTTGCATCATATCCATTAACGGCTCCCAACAAGCACCATAAACCAGTAAAGGGCGTGGCTCTAAAATTTTAATCGCCAATAAATCCCAAGCCATAGCAAACTCTGCCAATGTACCTAACCCACCAGGCAATACCAAATATGCAGAAGGTTGCTCAATCAATATTTGCATGCGCTCAAAAAAATCAGTCGCGCGTTTTTCTTCACTCAAACTATTTTGTGGTGGTGTAGGAAACACTTCCAAAGTAATGCCTGTGACATGCCCTGAACCTGCCGTAATACCCTGAGAAAACGCAGCCATCATGCCTTGATGACCGCCCACCAAACCATGCCAACCTGCTTGCCCTAACTTTTGGGACAACAATTCCACATCAGAAAAACGCGCATCATCTGGTGTAATCCGAGATGAACCAAATGCTGCAATCACCTTATTCAACAGCTTCACCATGAATAATCATCGCTGCCGTATAACCTCTATCTTTAATCAAGCTTAATGTGTGTTCAGCATCTTCATCCAAGTCAAAAGGACCAACACGAACACGATAAATATGCCCAATATTTACCACTTTTAGCGGCGGGTGGTTTGCATCCAAATGTGCTTGTAATTTATCCACAACACCAAGTGCATTGTCATGTTCTGCAAATGCACCCACCTGAACATAGGCCATCTTAAGCTCATGTTTGTCTGATGGCTGCTGTAGCATTTTCACAGGCTGTGGTTTCTGCACATGCTGTTTGCTCACACCATGCTCTGCTGCATTTAATGTTTGCACACGTACTCGTGCCGTACCTTGCTTAGCATAACCCAATGCTTTTGCCGCAGCATAAGATAAATCAATCAACCTGCCTTTCACAAAGGGTCCTCTATCATTCACTCTAACTTTAATAGATTTACCATTATCCAAATTGGTGACCAACACCAACGAAGGCATGGGTAAAGTGGTATGAGCGGCTGTCATAGCATACATATTATATGTTTCACCATTGGCTGTTTTTCTACCATGAAATTTCTTACCATACCATGAAGCAATACCAACTTGACTGTATTGCGCATTGCTATCCAAAGGGTAATACCATTTTCCTGCAACCTTATAAGGCTTACCGTGTTTTACACTACCTCCTGAACCTAACGAAGCATAGGAGGATGGTGCATGCTGCACTTGATTCGATGCAGGCTGCGTCTTTTGCGCATAGCGCATAGGTGCACATGCGCTTAATACAAATAATGCAACTACAACAATATAAAAGCTTCTTTTCACTTGCCTATATCACACTTTTTATTGCCCAACATAAATGCAAGCTCTGTGGTTGCTAAGGCATAATTCCATGAACGATTCCAGCGTGTAATAGCATAAAAATTACGGCTCACCAACAAAGGTCGAATACCATCTTTGGTTTCACGTTCAATCAAGGCAACTTCTTCATCCGAAGACCAACCCTT
>JALSZC010000349.1 GCA_027059605.1 Ghiorsea sp.
AAACAACATACGTCAAAGAAAGGCGTAAAGGCAAAAATGCCAGCCGCCTTGCTGAATCGAAAACACGGCATAAAAAACAACGCTTAACCGAGGCTCAACTCAAAGAGGCTAAGCTAAAGCTCCAGTGATTTGGTAGCTATTCAGTATGTTTATAAGCCTTATTTTCCTACTGAGTGGCCTTTATACAAACCCTCACCCCAACCCTCTCCCTTAAAAGGGCGAGGGAGAAGCTGTGCTTATGAAGGTTGATTTGTTGCTTCTTACACCTCTTTCTTAAAATGGGTTATAGTGAATAGTGACATCATTTGTGTATAAACTATTTATTTTTGACTTCAATCCAGCGGGACATAAATTCTGTGCTGCGGTGATGATGATGGTTAAGCATTAAACCCATAAAATTTTGTTGCCTGTGGCTTTGTAAATGGGTTTGAACATCTAAAATTCTAGCCAAGAGTGATTGTTGGTTCTTTTCTTTGTTAAATAAGGTATTTACGATGTTAAAACCATTGTTTTGTGCTTGTTGCCACTGGGTTTTATTTTGATGTAGAGCCACTGCGGCATCAGCGATACCTTGTGCATCATTGGCAATGTTTCCTGCCCAATCAAGCCCTCCTGTCATGCCTTCTGCACCTATGTTTGTGGTCACAGAAGGTGTGCCAAACATCATGGCATCAGCAAGCTTGGTTTTAATGCCAGCACCAAAGCGTAGTGGGGCAAGGCAAACACGCGAAGCTTGCATGACTTCTTGCACACTATCAGCCCTATCTTTGATGAAGAAACCTTGCTTGGTATTGTGCAAAGCTGTGGCTTTGGGTGGGGTGTATGCACCATAAATATGCAACGCTGCTTTGGGGAGCTGCTTTCTAATCAAAGGCCATATTTCTTCTTTAAGCCAAAGCACGGCATCCCAGTTGGGGGCGTGCCTGAAGTTGCCAATGGTCATGAAATGTTGGCGTTGCTCAAAGCTGGGTGTATTGGAAGTGTCAGGTGCATCCAACATAAAAGGGCAGAGGTGCAATAATGTTTTATGGATGCCAAAGTGGGATTGTAATAAGTCGTATTCAGCATCAGATATAATGATGGATAAGTCAGAGCGATACATGGCTGCGATTTCGCGCAACGCAATGTCGTTATGCAGCATATCGGGTGTGAAGGGTTGATGTGTTTTTAAGGCTTGGTGTCGTGCTTCTCTTAAACAATGTAAATCTATGGTTTCAATGATACGCAGTGCATTGGGACAAGCTTTAGCCACACGCCAACCAAACTGCTCTTCCATCATAAACCTATCAAAAAGCACGATATTAGGTTTTAAATCAGCTATAAAATTATCAAAAGAACTACAGTTTAATGCTACTTCCTGAGTGCGAACACCTAGAGTTTCTAAGCTATCGGAAGCGTGGTTTTTTGTGGCTGCACAAGCAAAGGTAATGTCCCAACCTTGTGCCTGAAATAGGCTGATATGCTCCATGATGCGTACGCTTGCGCCAGTGGATTCTGGCTCTGGCCAAACCAAGCCGAGTATAAGTACATGTTGTCTTTTATTTATCAATGTTTACACCTTTAAAATCGACAAAAGACTAACGGAAAAATAAAAGGCATGACAATCAAATTTGATTTGGATACCTTTGCCTCATTCCCTTTGGAGGTCTTATCATGGCTCGCGTTACTATTGAAGATTGTGTACGTTATTACCCTAACCGTTTTGAAATGGTTGTTTTAGCGGCGCGTCGTGCCCGTCAATTGCAAAATGGTATGCCAAGTGTGCTTGAAAACGAAGGACACAAGCCCACTGTACAAGCTCTTAAAGAGCTTGGTGAAGGTTATGTATCTTGGGAAAATGTGTTTGAACTTGAAGAACAAGAACGTTTGCAAGGCGAAGCACAAGAAGAGATTGCTGGGTAAGCTTCGTTTTTTCTGACTCATTTTTTATCCCTTGATGGTTGACTATTTATGAGTCGCATTTTTGAAATTACAGAACAAATTAAAACTTATATGCCTAAAGCTGACGTGGAGTTGGTGAATCGGGCATATGTTTTTGCTGCCCACGCCCATGCAAGACAACGTCGAAGCTCGGGTGAGTTGTATATTATTCACCCCTTAGGTGTGGCAAAAAACCTTGTTGATTTAAAGCTTGATGTCAGTTCTGTAGTCACAGGTTTGCTGCATGATACGGTGGAAGACACCCACGTTACCCTAGAAGATATTGAAAACCGCTTTGGTGAAGAAGTTGCCCGTTTGGTGGATGGTGTGACCAAAGTTGGTAAAATTCATTTCACCTCATCCGAACACAAAAAAGCTGAAAATTTCCGTAAAATGATTATGGCAACCGCCAAAGATTTGCGTGTGTTGTTGGTTAAGCTGGCTGATCGTTTACATAATATGGAAACGCTTGGTTTTATGCGAGCAGATAAGCGCAAACGCATTGCCATCGAAACCATGGAAATCTATGCGCCACTTGCCCACCGTCTTGGTATTCACTGGGTAGCACAGCGTATGGAAGATTTGTCTTTTCAATATGCAGAGCCTGAAGCTTATGCAGCACTGCATGAAAAGTTGGAAGGTAAACTTGATTTCTTGGTGGAAACCAAAAAGCGACTAGCGGGTATTATTCAAGAAGCTTTACACAGGCAAGGTATTGATGCGCAAGTGCAAGGGCGCATGAAAAACATGTATAGCCTGCATCAAAAAATGCAACGTAAACGCCTTGATTTTGATGAGATTTATGATTTTATGGCGTTTAGAGTGATTGTTGAGGATACACCTGCTTGTTATCATGTATTGGGTATTATTCACAGCCTATATCGACCAGTACCAGGTCGTTTTAAAGACTATATCGCTTTACCTAAACCCAATGGTTATCAATCTTTACATACGGCTGTGATTGGTCCTGATAATTTCCGTATTGAAGTGCAGGTACGAACCGAAACCATGCATCATTATGCTGAAGATGGTGTGGCTTCACATTGGATTTATAAAGCCAATGAAACAAAGAAAGGTGCGGATACTGAATTAGAAGGTTTCCAATGGTTAAAACAACTTGCAGAAACGCTACATACGGCTGAAAATCCTGGTGAGTTTCTAGAAAATGTGCGCTTAGATTTGTTTGTAAAAGAAGTTTATGTGTTTTCACGCGATGGTGACTTGTTTGCCTTACCACGAGGTAGCACAGCTTTAGACTTTGCTTATGCTATTCATACGGATGTGGGGAATCATTGTATGGGTGTGCGTATTAATGGGGAACCTGCTGAATTTAGCCAAACTTTATACAATGGTGATGAAATTGAGGTGTTGACCAGCCCTGAGCAAACGCCATCGGGTAAATGGTTGAAGATTGTTCAAACCTCACGTGCCAAACAGCAAATACGACACTGGTTGCGCGGACAAGAAAGGGAAGAGGCTATTCGTTTGGGTAGTCATATGTTACACAATGCTTTGGGTGACTTTACAATTCGGCATGATGTACTGCAATTTGCAGGTTGTAAGGATGATTTAGAGCTTAAAGAAAAAGTAGGACGTGGTGAGTTAGAAGTCAGTACGTTATTTAAATATTTGAATAAAGATATTTCACATTCGTTTATCCGTAAACCTTTTACCGAAGCAAAAATGCATGCTGCTAGCTGTTGTTATCCGATTCCAGGCGATAGTGTGGCTGGTGTTTTTGAATCGGGTCATGGTTTTATTGTGCATGATATTCATTGCAAGGTATTACAAAAACAAGCAGATAAGTCAGTGGATGTAGACTGGCAGCCAGCGGAATCTTGTTTATATAAAACGGGTATTGAAGTCTTTTGCCAAAATGAAAGAGGCTCGCTAAGCTTGGTCACAGCATGCCTTGCTGAGCAAAATGCAAATATTGAAGACTTAAAAATTGAACAGCGCTCTGGTTCTTTATCATCATTGTATATCTTACTTGAAGTTGAAGATAGGTTGCATTTATCACGTATTTTTAAAGCATTACGTGCATTGCCTCATGTATCACGTGTACATAGACATCACAATGAATCTTTACAAGCTCAAAGAGTAAAAGGGCGCTTTGGTTCAGTATTTCGTAGTGTTGCCTCTTTGGGGCAGTCGATTCGCAAGACCCTTGCAGAAAAAACGATGAGAAGGAAAAAGAAATGAGTCAATTGCAAGCTATACATACTAACGATGCACCCAAAGCCGTAGGTGCTTATAGCCAAGCGGTTAAACACCAAGGTATGCTGTACACATCAGGTCAGATTGGTCTTGATCCTCAATCTGGCAATATGGTCGCAGATGATGTGGCAACGCAAGCCAAGCAGGTTGTGGCGAATTTAACGGCTGTAATTGAAGCTGCGGGTGGGCAATTGAATCAAATTATCAAAGTCACCATTTTTCTTGAAAATATGGATGATTTTCCCGTGGTAAACCAAATTTATGCAGATTGGCTTGGTGATCATAGACCAGCACGCTCTACAGTTGCCGTTGCTGCACTTCCATTGGCAGCCAAGGTTGAGATGGATTGTATTGTGGCAGTTGGATAATCTTTGATGTTGATTGAAAGTACACCAACCACAGCTTTTGTGATTGCTGTGTTGATTGCTGTGGCAGCACAGTTGCTTGCTGCACGCTTGAAATTTCCGCCGATTATTATTTGGTTAGTTGCAGGTATGGCTTTGGGAACCTTCGGTTTAGACTGGATTCGGGCAGATTTACTCGCAGGTGCCATGCACACGCTGATTGAACTTGGTTTGGCAGTGATTCTTTTTGAGGGTGGACTAAACCTAAACCTCAAGACACTAAAAGAACATGGTTGGACAGTGGGTAAACTGGTCATTATAGGTCCTGTGTTAACCATGTTATTGGGTGGATCTTTAGTGCATTACCTTATTGGTATGGATTGGCCCATATCCCTGTTGTTTGGTGCTTTGGTGGCTGTTGGTGGACCAACGGTGATTACGCCGATTGTAAGGCAAGTACGCTTGGATAGGGAAGTAAGCCATATTTTAAGTAGTGAAGCCATGTTGGTGGATGGTGTGGGTGCAATTTTGGCGATTGTGATGTTACAAATTGTTCTTCTGCCTGACCCAGATATATTACACAGTTTCCAAGAAATTATGACAAAGTTTGTTGTGGGTGCTTTTATTGGTGTAATTGGTGGATGGTTGCTAGGTAAAGCACTTCAACACAATATTGCAGAAGGTGTTGAACTTCGTGTGGTTGTAAGTTTAGCCAGTTCATGGGGAATCTTCTTATTGGCAGACCAAATCAGTTCACAGGCGGGTTTGCTTGCGGTGTTAATTTCGGGTGTGATGTTACAACGCATGGATATTCCTGATTTACAAAACTTAAAACACTTTAAAGGCAGCTTATCCATGCTGTTGATTTCGGTGTTGTTTGTATTGTTGGCGGCCAATTTAAACCTTTATGTGATGGAAACTTGGCTATGGCAAGGCTTGCTTATCTTTGTGGCACTGGCATTGGTGGTTCGTCCCTTGGTGGTATGGTTATCATCAGTTGGTGGACATTTGAATTATAGGCAAATGACATTTCTTGCTTTTATGGCACCACGTGGTGTGGTTGCCGCAGGTGTAACCTCTTTGTTTTCTTTAATTTTATGGGAAGCAGGGAATCCCCATGCTGAGACTTTATTGGCACTTGTTTACATTATCATCATTGTTTCCGTATTTTTGTATAGTTTTTTAGCCAAACCTATGAGTCATTGGTTGGATGTAAAAGGTGGCTCAGATAGGTCTGTACTTATTGTTGGTGGAGGGCAAGTAGGGGCGGAGCTTGGTCGTTTATTAAGTGAAGATAGAGAAGTTCGATTTTTAGATTTAAATAGTGAAGTGGTGAAAAATCTAAAGCATGCTGGTTTTATAGCTGTGCAAGGTAATGCATTGGATCCCTTGTATATGGAAGTAATTCATGCTGAAGAAATTGATACCGTGGTTGCTATGACAGGCTCATCTGATCATAACTTACATATTGCACGTCTGGTACAAGAAAAGTTTCATGTTTCAGAAGTATACGTGACTTTACAAGAAGGTGATGAGAAAAAACATAGTAGTTTAATCCATCAATTACAGGTGAAGCGTTTATTTGCTAAACCCTATACCTTCAGTTATTGGCATGACCAAGCTGTGCGTAAGCGACTTGTCTTTGATACCCAAACGGTTGAGCCAAACTCTTCATTGATTGGTTTAAAAATGAGCGAAGTGCGGATTCCTCATGGTGTGCAACCTTTGGCTGTAGTACGTAAGGGGCAATCACATATTATCCATGATGATTTAGTTTTAGAGGAAGGTGATGATATTTATGCCTTGCTTCGCCCAGAGCGTGTGAAAGAAGGGCAAACTATTTTTACTGTGCCGACTGCAGCAAGTTAAAGGTTGAGCTTGAAGCGAACACGTTTTGCGCCATCACCAACAGGTTTGTTACACCTTGGTAACATCTATTCAGCTTTAGTCTGTGAA
>JALSZC010000350.1 GCA_027059605.1 Ghiorsea sp.
AGTGGACTTGTAGTTCGGATAGTGACCATGCTTTGAGGTCTTTACCCGTGTGTATATTTAAAGCTTTCATTTTCTTAGATGTGGCAGGTCCTACGCCGTAAAACTTCTCAATAACTAAGGATTGTACAAAAGCTGCACCCTGCTTGGGTGTAATCACATATAAACCATCGGGCTTATCCATATCAGATGCAATTTTAGCTAAAAACTTATTGTAAGATACGCCTGCCGATGCAATTAAACCTGTTTCTTCTTCGATTTCCGCTTTGATGGCTTTGGCAATGTCTGTAGCGATACCATCAAATGATTCCGTATAGCTTACATCCAAATAAGCTTCATCCAATGATAAAGGCTCGACTTGAGCTGCATAACGCCAAAACACCTCTCGAATTTGAGCCGAAGCTTCACGGTATGCCGCAAAACGCACAGGCACAAAAATCGCTTCAGGACAAAGCCGATAAGCTTGCGAGCATGGCATGGCTGAATGAATGCCAAACTTACGTGCTTCATAGCTGCATGCTGCCACCACACCGCGAGAATTGGGTTTACCTCCCACAATCAATGGTTTACCCCTGTATTCAGGGTTATCTCGCTGCTCCACCGATGCGAAGAATGCATCCATATCAACATGAATGATTTTGCGTTGTTTAGCCAATGAAACTACTCGGGAATTTCAATTTCAAGCATACGCTTATCGTGCATAGCAAGCTCAGAAACACACAATAAGGTAAACTTCTTCAATGTATTAAGCGCTTGTTTCTGATGCTGTTTGATATGCTCAATATTATGTATGATAACAATAACTTGACCATTTAAACTTAAAGTTTCTTCAAGCCATGTTTGCCACTGTTTCTGTTCTCGTTTCAAATCAATCTTAGCCACTTGAATATCATCAAGAAGGCTTATCAAATCTATTAATGTTTGCCTGCGTCCTCGCCCATGTGGGCTAATCAAATTGACAGATTGCCTTGCCAATAAAGTCTTGGCTAAATGTTGGGTAAATTTAGGACGTTTCAAGATTTCTCCATTTCAGTCGAAATGACAAGTTACTGTCATGTCGAGCGTAGTTGAGACATCTAGAGATTCCTCCACTACGGTCGGAATGACAAAATGAGCTGTCATGTTTAGGTTAAACTGCTCGGAAAAGCTTTTTTTTCCGCATCCCACTCTTCTTGGCTAAATACTTCTTTTTTGATTAACAAACGTATTAAGGCATCAAGTTCTGCTTGATGACTGGGTAATACACTTGTTTTTACATCTGCTTGTTCTTCAATCGGTACTGGCACACCACCTTGCATTTGTTTCATTAGTGCCTCATCCACCAAACCTGTTGGTTTTAAACCATGCTGCTTTTGGTAACTTTTTACCGCTTCGCGGGTAGTTGTGCCAAATAAGTTCTTTTGGTCGGTAATATCATAGCCCATACGCCGCAAGGTTTCTTGTAATAAACCTACACTTTGACCACGCATAAATATTTTTAACACTCTTGCCATCATTTTCTCCCATCTTTTATATCGCGTATACTGTCTTGCCAGCCCAATGTCTCAATGATTCTATCAAATGAACTATCTTTTGCTGCTTGAATAC
>JALSZC010000351.1 GCA_027059605.1 Ghiorsea sp.
CAATTATGCTTTAAGCTGACTAAGGCTTATGGATTCCCAATCAAGTTGGGAATGACGGATATTACTATCTCCTTGGAGCAATGATGAACAATGATATTTTAAAAGAGCTCGCGGCTATTCTCGAAGCACGAAAATCTGAATCGACAGACGCATCTTATGTGGCTTCGCTTTATGCCAAGCCCGATAAAATGTTGGAAAAGATTGGCGAAGAAGCCACTGAAACCATTATTGCAGCTAAGAATGATGATAAAGAACAAATCATTTATGAAACGGCAGACTTATGGTTTCACACCATGGTCATGCTGGCGCAAAAAGGTTTAAGCCCTGATGATGTGTTGAATGAACTTGCTAGACGCTTTGGTGTATCTGGACATGATGAAAAGGCATCAAGAGACAAATAAAAGGAAAGGAGTAAATCATGAGCGAAATTAATTACGGACCATTAGCACAACTGATTGGCACTTGGAAAGGCAACCAAGGCACAGATATTGCACCAGAGCCCAATGGCGAAGAAAACAACTCCTACTTTGAAACCATCACCTATGAAGCCATTGGCGATGTAAGCAATGCGGAAACGCAAACCCTTGCCGTGCTTCACTACACACAAATTGTATCACGCAAGGAAAACAATGAAGTATTTCATCATCAATCGGGTTACTGGTCTTGGGATTCTGAAACGGGCGTGATTACGCATTCATTCACCATTCCTCGCGGTGTGGGCGTGGTGGCATGTGGTAAAGTGCTGGATGATGAAAACATGCCCAATGCAACAGTGATTGAAGTGTCTGCTGAAGATACAGGCTTTGATGGCGGTATTGCCCAGTCTTCCTTTATGCAGAAAAAAGCCAGTACCACAGCATTTAGTCAAACGCTAACTATTGAAGGTGATAGCTTAAAGTACCAACAAACTATTATGTTGGATATTTACAACAAGACCTTTGAGCATACTGATACCAATACTTTAATGCGCCAGTCCTAATGCTACCCCGTCAGCTTCGCTGCCACCCCTTCATACATGAAGGGGAATTATTCCCCTCTTGCTAGAGGGGTGTCACAACGTGACGGGGTGTTATTCACTATAAAACTTTGTAATCCAAAACAATGAATAAACAAGACATTATAAACCTTTTCATCACCCAGCTTGCAGCCAATATCAGCGTGGCGAAACAAGCTGTGAAGGTCTCAAGGGATACTGCAACACATAAGGATTGCTTGGGTTCATCCAAGTATGAAACTATGGGTACAGAAGCATCATATCTTGCCAAAGGACAAGGCGAACGTTTGCTGGAATTGCAACGTGCCCTCGCCTACTTTAAACAATTAAAACCTGAATCATCCAAGAACATACAACTGACATCTTTGGTGGCCTTAGAAGATGAAAATGGTAAGTCACAAAGCTTGCTAATGGCTGCTGATGCAGGCGGATTAAAAGTCTCTTATGATAAAAGAATAGTTACAGTGATTACACCACAAGCACCAATGGGGAAACGTTTGATGGGTAAAACTGTGGGCGATGCTATTGAACTGAAATTTACTGGAAAAACACGTTGTTTTGAGGTGATTGATGTTACCTAAGATTTCT
>JALSZC010000352.1 GCA_027059605.1 Ghiorsea sp.
ACACCATGGCGTTGCTTAGGGAATGTTTCTTTGTGTCCAAAGGGGTTGTGTGGGCTGGTCATCCATACGCAATCCGCATCGGGATATACTGTAGCCTGCATATCTACAGCGATAACCTGACAATCCGCACGTTTTGCTGCACGGATGGGCTCAGCATAACAGGGCTGTTTGATTGCCATACTTTGCCACTGCAATGCTTGGGGTAACACTTCGATGGCAGCTTGTGCACCTGCAATGATTACGGTGTTTTCAGGCGCAACGTTCATGAATGCTGCCAAAGCAGAGCGTGCAGGTTCACCAAGCCTATCAGGATAATGACCAACCAAGTGACTGTTTTCCATAAGCCATTCGCCTAACCATGTTGGAGGACCTGCAGGGTGTAAACCTGTGGATAAATCAAGGATGTCAGCGGGATTGCACCCCCATTGTTTGGCGACTTCTTCAATATTACCACCGTGGGGTAAGTTTACCATGGCATACTTATGTTATTGGCATAAAGAATGCCAATATACAGCAGGCTTAACATCATATAAACACTTCGATTGCTGACATTGATAGCTTGTTGGATATGTGCTGTGGTAATGTTCTGTGCATTGTTGCCCATGTAGGCGCGATGTTCTGTACCTGTATCACGCATGACATCGCCACCTAAACGAATATCCAATAAAAATGCCATGGCTGTTTCTGGGAAACCTGCATTGGGCGATAAATGTTGTTTGGCTTGATGGTATATGCTGGGTATTTTGTTGAGTAGCCGTGGTTGCTGCAATAACATGAGTAAAGCTGTGATACGTGCAGGAAAAAAGTTGGCAATATCATCTATTTTTGCCGCAAACCAACCAAAATGCGTATATTTTTCATTTTTATAGCCCCACATGGCATCCAAAGTGTTAATCATGCGATAAACCCATGCTCCCCAACCACCCAGTAAGATAAACCAAAATAATGGGGCAATGATGGCATCGGAAGTGTTTTCCGCTAACGACTCAATGCTGGCTTTGTGAATATCTTGCTGGTTCATATGTTCCGTGTTGCGTCCAACAATCATGCCAACCTTGGTTTTTGCCTCTTCAATATTGCTTGCTGAGGCGATGTTTTGGGTATGTTCAATCAGTGATTTCCAGCCCAAAGAAAACCATAATAATAAAGCTTGGAAAATGATGGACACCCATGGATGACCATAAGCAAGGTGATACCAAAGCGTGATAAAAACACTTAAAGAGCCAAAAAAAGTGAGAAACCAAGCAAAAAAGCCTGAAAACCTGCTGTTTTTCCATAAAAGTTTTTCAATTTGTTCGGTAAAGTTGCCAAAAGTAGCAACAGGGTGCCAATGCGATTTTGGGTCACCCCACATATATTCAAAGGCGAGGGCAAGACTTAGTGTCCAGAATGCATGGTCAAAAAACAAGAGAGTTAAACAACCTGAATGGGGATAATATTGTCGCGGTCGGCATACCCCACATCTTTATACCAAGCTTGGGCATACAAAGCTTCAAATGTAGCATGGATACGCCCATCTTCATGTTTAAAATGTTCACTGTAATAAGCCTCAATATCACGCAGCAAGGCTCTGCCATACAA
>JALSZC010000353.1 GCA_027059605.1 Ghiorsea sp.
CACTTGCCAGAAACCTATTGAAAAAATCGTACAAGGTGGGCGTGCATCTTTTTTTTGTTCACAATGTCAGATGATGAAATGATTTATTTAAACCGCAAAGTACGCGAAGTTTCGCAAAGTTTTTCTGAAGATAACATGGTTCGCCTTAGTTGCCCTCTGCGTAACTCTGCGCTCTGTGATGAATTACTAAAAGTAAGAAGCCTACCCCTTGCGGGTACTGCGGTTCATTAAGGTATGTGGATTGAACCGCCCCGCCCTTTAAGCGAACTACCTACTGAACCTGGCATTTATCAAATGTTGGATGAGAAGCGTAAGGTGTTATACGTGGGCAAAGCAAGAAACTTACGTAAACGTGTAAGCTCTTATTTTCAACGGCGACCCGATTCTTTGCGTACTCAAGCTATGGTTGTACTCATTCGTGATATTGAATTTAATATCACGCCATCCGAAGCCGATGCATTGGTACTTGAGCATAATCTGATTAAACAAATCAAACCGCGATACAATGTATTGCTTAAAGATTCTAAATCTTACCCTTATATCTTGCTGCGTGATGAAAAGTTTCCACGCTTACAAATGTATAGGGGTGATAGAAAGCTTGCTGGTGAATACTTTGGTCCATTCCCCCATGCGGGGGCAGTACACACCACCATTCATTTGATGCAAAAAGCTTTCCAGCTTAGAGATTGTGAAGATAGCACGTTTCGCAACCGCTCGCGCCCTTGTATGCAATATCAAATTGGGCGTTGCTCTGCCCCATGCGTTGGCATGGTAAGTGAAGAAAAGTATGCACAGCAAGCTGCCGATGCACGTGTCTTCCTCAAAGGACAAGACCAAATATTATTACAAGGTTGGCAACAACACATGCTTGAAGCCGCAGAAAAAAAACATTTTGAACAAGCCGCCGTGCTTCGTGACAGAATTGCCGCTCTGCGCACCATTTTTGCCAATGCAGAACAAAGTGATTTACCCGGACATGCTGATGTACTCGCCATTATTCGACAAAGCCAAGGGGTGATGGCAGCCGTTGGTGTACGCCGCGGTGGACGTGATTTAGGAGTACATACCATTAAAGTTAATCAGGCATTGGAAGCCGATGATATTGAAGTATTACAAACACTGATTATCGAACGCTACCGACAAGAGACACCACCAAAACATATTCTATTGGCATGCGATGAAAGTCAACGCACCCCATTGCAACACATCTTTAAACTGCTTTATCCAAAGCTAAAAATTCACCTCTACTTTCCCAAACGAGGCACCCGTTTTGAGTGGCTAAATCAAGTCATCAACAGTGCTACGGAAACCTTAGCTGCCCGCAGCGGGCACAATCAAGAAGCTGCATTTAAAGCATTGCAAACCATGTTAGAACTTCAAGAAACACCTGAACTGATTTCTGCAGTCGATAATGCACATTTGGGTGGCAAACAAATGTTATCCGCTATTGTTTATGCTGATAGTAATGGTGCGCGCAAGGATTTGTATCGCAAATATAAGCTGGATGATGCAGATAAAGCTAACCCCATACTGCATGGCGATGATTATGCAGGCATGACACAAGTATTAACG
>JALSZC010000354.1 GCA_027059605.1 Ghiorsea sp.
TATGTTTCAGGCTCCATTGCTTCCACCACAGTATCGGAGGCGGTCAATGGTTATGCAGGTTCAGTATTTACCACCATTGCAGATGAAAACCAAACCATACTTAATCAACTCAATGGAGCCATGGGTAAAACCATAGTTATTGATGCTCAAGGCATTATACGAATGAATGAAGATTACCGCACGGGTACAAAACTCATTCAAACACTACAGCAAGTTTTACCCTAGCTAAATCATATCCCTCAACTTCTTGCCTGGTGCATCAAAGCTATAAATTAGTTATGATGCGGACACACCAGCGAGGATTTATGAAATTTGAGCAATACCACATCAGCGAAGATTTAAAGCGCAACCTAGCCAAGCTTGGCTTTAAGCGGCCAACAGATATTCAATTTAAAGCGATACCTTCCATTATGGCAGGTGAAGATGTGCTCGCTATTGCGCAAACAGGCACGGGTAAAACCGCTGCTTTTGCTATTCCTGTGATTGATAAAATTCATAAATTTAAGAGCAGCAAACGCTCCTATGGCATCAAGTGCATTGTGCTTGCACCGACCCGAGAACTGGCGCAACAAATTGGTGAAGTGTTTACCAAACTTGCCCGTCATACCCGTGTCAAAACCTTTGCTTTGTATGGCGGCGTGGAGCAAGAGCAGCAAATTGCCAAGCTGCAAGATGGTATTGATGTGTTGATTGCAACACCTGGTCGTATGTTTGATTTGATTAACCAAGAAGTGATTAAGCTTGAAGGCGTAAGCACTTTGGTGCTTGATGAAGCTGACCATATGCTTGATTTGGGTTTTATTGAAGACATCAAATACATCAAGAAAATGTTACGCAACAAACACCAAACTCTTTTCTTCTCTGCCACCATCAATGATGAAATTAAAAAGCTTGCATATTCACAAGTGAAATCTGCAGCGATTCGTATTCAAGTTTCACCCAAGGATAAAGTGTCCAAAAACATCACGCACTTTGTCATGTTTGTTGATATGGATGATAAACGCTTCTTTTTAGAGCGATTTATCCGTGAAAACCCTGATAGTCGTATGATTGTCTTTGTGCGCACGCGTGTTCGCGCTGAACGTGTGGCGAAAGCCATGGCGAGGGTTGGCATTGAAACAGTCACTATTCATGGCGATAAAAACCAACATGAACGTTCAGACATTATGCGTAGCTTCAAACAAGGGCATGGTAAGGTTTTAATTGCAACCGATGTAAGTGCACGCGGTATTGATATTGCCGATATTGATTATGTGATTAACTATGACTTACCTGAACGTGAAGAAAATTATGTACACAGGGTTGGGCGCACAGGGCGTGGTGTGAACAAAGGCACTGCAATTTCTTTTTGTGCCCCCGAAGAAAAAGAACTGCTTGAAAATATCCAAGCATTTTTAAGTAAACCCATTGAAGTGCTTAAAGTATCCAAATATGAGTATGAACAAACCCGTACTATTCCTGATGAACCTATAAGCCTTCGCGCTATCATCAATGATGATGTGTTGCCTAAGAAAAAACGGAAAACCAAGAAAAAAGTTAAAAAGCCGAAAAAGAAAAAATAAAACT
>JALSZC010000355.1 GCA_027059605.1 Ghiorsea sp.
ATTTGCGAGCCTTGTGATGTGGGCAATTAATCAAGCGGAGATGATTGTGTTTAGGAAAACAGAGTTGGGCATACTTCCATGGTGGTCACTGTGGGTGGTTTTCGGTGTATTTATGGCAATAGGTCTTTGGTTGTTGTGGATGGTGCAACAACGGGGTGTTATTTCATTTAGGTTGCCTAAGCGTAGCTAGTTGGTTCCCATAAATTGTACTGTTTATGTTAAAGCATTAAATAATTCACTGCTCAAAATAGATTTGTTGTTATACTTCGCCCTTAATTATTTTTGGGGTCACCATGTTTGAAGAAGAAATCGAAAAACGCCGTACATTTGGCATTATTTCACATCCTGATGCAGGTAAAACCACGCTAACTGAAAAGTTGCTACTCTTTGGGGGCGCAATTCAAATGGCGGGTGCTGTGAAGTCGCGCAAAACGGATAGGCACGCGACATCTGATTGGATGAAAATTGAGCAGGATCGTGGTATTTCTGTGGCTTCATCGGTGATGAAGTTTAATTATGCTGTAAATGGTAAAGAATACGAAATTAATTTGCTAGACACCCCAGGCCATCAAGATTTCTCGGAAGATACTTATCGCGTATTAACGGCTGTTGACTCTGCCATGATGGTGATTGATTCGGGTAAAGGTGTGGAAGGGCAGACACTCAAACTGATGGAAGTTTGTCGTATGCGTAATACGCCGATTATTACTTTTATTAACAAATTGGATAGGGAAGGTCTTGAGCCTTTAGATTTGTTGGCAGATATTGAAGAAAAATTGCAAATTGAGTGTGCGCCATTGTCTTGGCCGATTGGTATGGGTAAAGCTTTTAAGGGTGTGTATAACCTGTATAAAAAAGAATTGCACTTGTTTTTGGCAGGTTCTGAAGATGTGGCTGATGCCATTGCCATTGATGATTTGAGTGACCCAAAACTGGATGAATTGTTGGGTTCACAAGCCGATGAATTAAGAGAAGAAATAGAGTTGTTGGAAGGTGCAGCCAACCCTTTTGATTTGCATGAGTTTCTTAAAGGCTCACAAACACCTGTGTTTTTTGGCTCTGCAATCAATAATTTTGGTGTGCGTGAGTTATTAAATGCTTTTGTTGAGTTTGCACCGCATCCTGCAGGGCGTGAAGCTGTTGAACGTGTGGTTGAGCCCACTGAAAAGGATTTTTCCGCCTTTTGCTTCAAAATTCAAGCCAATATGGATCCGCAACATAGGGATAGAATTGCATTTTTCCGCATGTGTTCAGGTAAATTCACCAAGGGCATGACAGTTCGCCATCATAGGCTTGGCAAAGATATTAAAGTGCCCAATGCGACGATATTTATGGCACAAGATAGGGCGCATGTCGAAGAAGCGTATGCTGGTGATATTATTGGTATTCATAATCATGGCACAATTCGTATTGGTGATACCTTTACCACCAAAGAAGCTTTGAAATTTACAGGTGTACCCAACTTTGCGCCTGAAATGTTTCGCCGTATTCGTTTGAATGACCCGCTTAAACGCAAGCAATTGCATAAAGGTTTGATTCAGCTCTCTGAAGAAGGGGCTGTGCA
>JALSZC010000356.1 GCA_027059605.1 Ghiorsea sp.
TATAAGTGACCTGAAGAAGGTTTAGTCAATCGTGATATTTCACCTGCGACTTCGATGCGAGAAAAGCCTTGCTCTAAGACTTGTTTAATTCGAGCTGTGAGCTCGGTGACGGTTAATGTTTGACTCATTAAGGAGTGATGCTCGTTTTTTGTAAAGCTTTAGGAATATACCAAAACTCACTGTTATGCCCAATGCCTGCAGGAGCAACTTCTATGCCCTTGATGCGTTTATGGATGGCAGGTAATGAATAACCTGCATATAAGAATACTACAGGTACATCTTGATGAATTTCTTGTTGCATGATGTCATACCACTGCTTTTGTTTGTCCAAATCAAAGGTCAATCGGGCTTGTTCTAAAGCTTTATCAACTTTGGGGTTGTTATAGCTTAAAAAGTTAAACTGACGCTCACCTGTTTGGCTAGAATGCCAGATATTGAATTGGTCTGGGTCTGGGGAGAGTGACCAACCTAAAATCACGGCATCAAAATCACGCTTATTGATGAAATTTTCTATAAATGCTGACCATTCCACCAAACGAATATTGACCTGAATACCAATACTTTTTAGGCGTTGTTGAATAATGGTTGCCGTATCGGCACGTTTTTTGTTGCCGTTGTTGGTCAGTATGGTGAATGACAAAGCTTTGCCATTTTTACTGACCATTGTTTGTCCTTGTTTTTTTGTCCAACCTGCTTGGGTAAGCAAGCTTTGTGCTTTTTCTAGTGAAAACGGACGTGGCTTAATGTTTTGATTTACCCAACGTGTGCCAGGTTTATATGGTGTTGCCAAAACTTCGCCCAAACCAAGCAGCACACCATCCACCAATTCTTGGCGGTCAATCGCATAGGCTAAAGCTTGGCGAACGCGAACATCATCAAACGGCTTTCGTGTAAGGTTAAAGCCAAGATATGTATAAGAAAAACCAAGGTATTTATAACGGTTGTATTCATGTTTGAGACGTTGGTTATTATCAAAAAGTCTGGTGTATTGGGTGGGTGTTAAATTTGCCATATCAATCTTGCCAGCACTTAACTCCAAAAACTGAGTCGCAGGGTCAGGAATAATGCGTGTGATACGCTTATCAATCCAAACATCACCATCAAAATAGTTGGGGTTGGCAGTCATGGTAATACTTTGTTGGGTTTGCCAATCTTTAAGGAAGTAAGGGCCAATGCTGGCTTTAGGGTGACGAGACAAGTCTGTATCCATGATATTTACGCCTTCAAACACATGTTTAGGCAAAATTGCCAATGAAGCCCAAGTGGCAAGTGCGGGTGAGAATACTTCTTTGTAATGCACTTCAAAGGTGCGTTTGTCCAAAGCTTTGGCAGACAACACTTTCATATAGCCTGATTTGTAGGGGCTTTGTGTTTTGTCATCTTGAATCAGGTGTAGTGTGAAGACCAAGTCATCAGTGGTAAGTGGTTTACCATCACTCCACTTGAGATTGGGCTTGAGCTTAAAAATAATGCTGAGTTTATCTTCAGAGATTTGCCATGATTCAGCAAGTTGACCAACCAAATTAAGATTTTTATCATATTTTAGCAGTGATAAATAAAG
>JALSZC010000357.1 GCA_027059605.1 Ghiorsea sp.
AGTTTGCCACTGCCAAACCCAAATCATTATGACAATGCACTGAAAACACCGCCTTATCAGCATTGGGTACACGCTCACGCAACAACTTGATTTTACGACCAAATTCATCAGGGGTCATATAGCCCACGGTATCAGGAATATTGATGGTTGATGCCCCTGCATCAATCACTTTTTCTACAATCCTACACAAAAAGTCATCATCCGAACGCCCTGCATCTTCAGCAGAAAACTCAACATTCGCCACCAAATTGCGCGCTTGTTTCACCGCTGCCACCGCGCGCTCTACCACCTCATCAGGGCTCATGCGCAATTTCGCTTCCATGTGAATGGGACTGGTAGCAATAAAAGTATGAATCCGACCTCTATCACCTGCAGGTTTAATCGCTTCTGCTACTCCATCAATATCTTTAGGGTGGGCTCTTGCCAAACCAGCAATCATGGCATTGGGTACTTCTGCAGCAATACGGTTCACCGCAGTGAAGTCATCAGGTGAGGCTACAGGAAACCCTGCTTCAATCACATCCACACCCAATGCCGCAAGCGCATGAGCAATACGTAATTTTTCCTCAATATTCATCGAGCAACCAGGTGATTGCTCACCATCACGCAATGTTGTATCAAAAATATATAAGCGGTCAGACATGTTACTCCTCCTTAAAACCACAAACGCCAGCCAAAAACAAAAAAGCCACGGGGATTAACCGTGGCTCGAAACTTCAAATACTAAATAAAACTTTACTCTATTTAGTCCGTGTACGAGCCAAAACGGCACAACAAAAGTGTGTCGCTTAAAAAGAGCAGGTACAGATTAAAAATATTCATGCGGCGGAGTATGCGCAGAATTAATCTGCATTGTCAATCTCATCTTGTTTTACAGGCTGTTCTTCTGGTTGTTT
The DNA here is from genome assembly GCA_027059605.1 of Ghiorsea sp. Taxonomy (GTDB): domain Bacteria; phylum Pseudomonadota; class Zetaproteobacteria; order Mariprofundales; family Mariprofundaceae; genus Ghiorsea. The sequence goes on from JALSZC010000357.1 coordinate 897, forward strand.
CACCATTTGTTTTGCTTTGGCTCTCGCTAAACGCTTTTTCAAACGCAACCGTGCTGCTTTTTGCCCTTGCCATACACTCATGATGGGTCCATGCACACAATAGGCGAAGAATACAAAAAACAATACACGCTCAGGGTCAAGCACCAACAACACAACAGCAGCCAAAATAGCAACCAACACTGCAAACGAGCGTCTTTGTTTCAAATCAATATCTTTACCCGATAAGAACCGAACATTACTCACCAAAAGCCATGCCAAAGCAATACTTAAAACCAACCACAACACACTCGATGGCGTGGCATCAAAAGATGAATAAAACAACACACCCGATGCCATAAAAATAGCCAACGCGGGGGTGGGCAAACCTTGAAAATAGCGTTTATCTTGGCTTGCAAGCTGCACATTAAACCTTGCCAGACGAAGCGCAGAGCCTGCCACAATCAAAAAGGCAGCCAACCAACCCAACTTATCATAAGGTGTTAGTGCCCACAGATAAACCAATACTGCAGGTGCAACCCCAAATGACATCATATCAGCCAAGGAATCAAGCTCTGCACCAAATGCCGTTTCCGCATTTAGCAAACGTGCCACACGACCATCCAACATATCAAAGACTGCAGCGCCAATAATGCCCCAAGCTGCATGTTCATAATT
>JALSZC010000358.1 GCA_027059605.1 Ghiorsea sp.
AAAGACCCTGTCACCCGTGTTTTGAAATTGGTACGCAATGAAATTGATTTCACACAAAATGATTTACCACCCCATTTATTGCCATGGCTTAAAAAGCAAAAGAATCTGACTCTTGCTAGCAAACCATCCACGACCTTTTCTTATATTGGTTTAAACATGCAGGATAAAATCCTTAAATATCAAAAGGTTCGTAAAGCATTAGCATTAGCACTGGATAGGAAGCTGCTCAAACAAGCCTTGTTTGCCGACCTACCTACCTTAGGTGAAACCGTACTCACGCCAAGCCATTGGGCAGCCGCTCAAATCCCACTCACCCCGTTTGACCCTAGCCAAGCCGAGAAGCTTTTGGATGAAGCTGGCTTTAAGCGTCATGCCAATGGTATTCGCTTTCACATCAATTATAGAACCAGCACCAACCCTACCCGGTTACGTTTGGTCACGGCTATCGCTGATAGCTGGAAGAAAATTGGCGTGGATATATCTATTGAATCACTTGAGTGGGGTGGTTTTTATGCCCGCATCAAACGCGGTGATTTTCAGGTGTTTTCACTTTCTTGGGTAGGTATCACTGACCCTGACATTTACCGCTGGATATTACACACCGATATGCAACCTCCCAAAGGTGCCAATCGCGGGAGATACAGTAACCCACAAGTAGATCAGTGGTTAGACCAAGCCTCTCGTAGCCAAAGCTTAACCGAGCGCAAAGCACTCTATGCCAAAGTACAGCAACAAATGGCGGCTGACCAAGTGTATATTCCACTTTGGTATGATGCTGTGGTGGCTGTATCGAGTAAACGCCTCAAAGGTTTCAAACCTCGTAATGATGGTAGTTTACTGCCACTTTTGGATGCAACTTTGGAGACCCCATGAATACACATGATATGATTTCACAACTAGAGCAAAGTGGAAAATACAAAGTATTAGAGCGTTTGGACGCGCCACAAGCTTATCATCAAGGTAGCCCACAAACACCACGCATCGGCATTGTGCTCGATACAGAAACCACAGGTTTGGATACCAACAAAGATAAAATTATTGAGTTGGGTTTTATTGCTTTTGAATATGATGCTGGCACGGGTATCATTTATGACATCTTACATAGGTATGGTGGTTTTGAAGACCCCAAAGAGCCACTATCTGATGAGGTAAAGCAGGTCACAGGTATCAGCGATGATATGCTCAAAGGGCAAAGCTTGGATGAAGAAGAAATCATGGAATGGCTCAATCAATCCAGTTTGATGATTGCGCACAATGCGGCATTTGATAGACCTATGTTAGAGCGTAGGTTGCCACAGTCCAAAGACAGTAATTGGGCTTGTACATTGCGGGACATTGATTGGCAAAGTGAAAATATTTCCAGCCTTAAACTTGACTACATTGCTTATAAACTGGGTTATTTTTTTGAGGGGCATAGAGCAGTCAATGATGCTGAAGCCACATTACACCTGCTTAGTAAGAAACTACCTGAATCTGGCAAACTTGCCATGTCCGAATTACTCAACCATGCTAGAATACAAAGCCGTCGTTATTTTGCAGTGGGTGC
>JALSZC010000359.1 GCA_027059605.1 Ghiorsea sp.
TGATTTTGTGCAGCTTGGATAAACAAGCGAACTTCTGCTTTGCGGAACCGATAAATGGATTGCATAGGGTCGCCAACCATAAATAAGCTGCGTCCATCATCGTGCCAACCTGCGGTTAAACGACGCAATACATCGATTTGTAAGGTGGATGTATCTTGGAACTCATCCACCAATATATGTTTAATTTGATGATCAAGACGAAGCAGGGCTTCACTGGGTATCACATTACCTTGTTCATCTTCATACCCCAATGCTTGCTTGGCTCTTAGCATGACTTCAATGAAATCTACTTGTTTGTGCTGTGAAAATACCTGCCAAAGTTGCGCTGCAAGTTGTTTTAAACTGATAAACAAAGCTTGTAATACTTCCCAATCTGCATCTGAAAAATGCGGAGAGTGAGGTAATAAACGAATTTGGTTGAGTTTTTTTAGGGTTTGTGGGTCGTCTGCTATACAAGCCAATACTTGCTGCATGGCTTCTTTGTGTGAAGCATGGTCTTTACCTGCTGGAAAGCCTTCATTTTTGGTCAGGCGTTTGCGGACTTGTATGTTTTTGAGGTCATTGGTTAATAATAAAAACACCAATGCTTTCCATTGTTCCAATGTTTCTGCTTGGGTGTTTGGTATGTGCTGTATAGCAAGCAAGGTTTGTAATACATGTGTATCACCTGCTTTTTCGACATCAAGGTGTTTGGCTGCTTGTGCTGCAATGGCTGGTAAATCTGCACGCAAAGATGCAGGTAGGGTATTGAATGCTTCTGCAAGGTGATGTTCGATGACATCTTTTAAGCATTGCTCAAGGTGCAAGCGAAATTGCGGCATGTGGGCAGTGGGTAATAACACATCAGGCAACCATTGCTCACGCCTGCCCAGCAACATACATAATACCCCTGTGAGTTTATCAATATTGCAATCCATGTGTAAAATTAAACGCTGAACAGCTTGTTTTAATTCATCTGGGGCATGTTTTTGATTGGCATAGTCAAGCAGGTCTTGCACAGCTTGTTGGTATAGTGGTTCGCTAAAGTCTGCTGTGGTTGGTGTTTGCCCAAAGCCTGAAAGAATGGGTAGCTGCCTTGCTAAGCCTGAGGCAAAAGCGTCTAAGGTCATGATACGAAGTTGGGCAGGGTGTTGGGTAAGCTGCCAGTTTTTGGCGATGGATTGTTGCAATGCAGCTTGGGCAAGTTGCCATGTGGTTTGTGCATGGGGCTCTTGTGGTTTGCTTGTGGTTTCAGCGGTTTGCAATGCTTTAATCACCCGCTCACGCATTTCTGCAGCAGCTTTTCGAGTGAATGTTAAGGCCAAAATTTCTTCAGGTGCTTGAACAATAGCCAGTAGAGCCAAAATACGTTGTACCAACAGCTCTGTTTTACCTGAACCTGCAGGTGCTTGCACCAAATAGGAATAGTGCGGGTTTACGGCTTGGCTACGTGCTTGTGCATCAATCACTGGTGTGTTGCTAGGATTCATGAAACCTGCCTGATAATTTGCTGCATCATAGACTGGCTTTGCCCAATATAACCACCAGCAAAGAGGTTGGCATGATT
>JALSZC010000360.1 GCA_027059605.1 Ghiorsea sp.
ATGATGTAAGTTGTCTTTCGACAACTGAGCATTGCTCAATCTCTAGTAGTACAAATCAAAGGCGGCTTCTTCTGGAGGCCGCCTTTTTATATTGTGGTAATACAACCTTTTGATAAGTGCTTATCCAATCATCCACACTTAGCTTCTGCATCAATTCAGCAATGAGCTCATAAGGTATCTTATTCATATTCTTAAACCGAATACATGATTTTCCTATATCCAATTTATTCGAGCAATGTTTGGGATATTCCGCAATAAACCAGTCATGAATTTCAGGTTTGGCGTATATGCCCATATGGTATAATGCAATAAAATGCTTATGTGAAGCAAGATTTGTGAATGGTAGTGGAAGGCTTGGGTCGCAATGATATCCGCCAGGATAAAGCTGATGTGGTACAACATACCCAATCATCCCGCAACTCATTTCTTCAGCAAACCCTTCTGGTAAATTTTCAAGAATCACTTCCCTCAAATGCATCATTGGCGCTTGCCTATCGCCGGGCAATTCACTCAAATATTGGTCTACTGTTGTAGCATCTGATTGCATATTTTGTCTCCTAGATATTTCAAATTGCTTTTTCCTGTTTCGTTTGTCAAAAACTGTGCTTCATAGCTTGTCTAACCCACGCATAAACTGCAAACTTATGACCATGAAATTAATTGCCAATCAACTCCCCCCTTTTGACACATTAAACCCCAAAGAAAGCATTGAAAGCCTCGCGCAAGTCTTGGCTGATGCCAAAACGAATATCGACTCGCTTGCCACTCAAAAAAACCCCACTTGGCAAAGCCTCATGCTGCCCTTGGCGGAGATTGATGAATCCATCTCTCGGCTTTGGAGCCCAGTATCCCACCTGCATTCAGTATGCGATACCGAAGATATTCGCCCCGTATATGAGCAAGGCATCCAAATCATGACCCAGTGGGGCACTTGGATTGCAGGGCATCAAGGTTTATTTAAAGCCATTGAAACTTTGAGCCAAAGCGACGCTTTTAATGATTTAAGTGAAGCGCAACAAACCGCTATCAGCAACACCTTGCGTGATTTCAAACTTGCAGGCTCTGCGCTTGAAGGCAAAGCCAAAGAACGCTTTGCTGAAATCAAAATGCGCCTTGCTGAATTAAGCACCCTATTTTCGCAACATGTACTCGATGCTACCAATGCTTTTACTCTGCTCATTGACGATAAAGACAAGTTAGCAGGTTTGCCTGAATCTATTATTGAAGGTGCAGCGCAACGCGCCCAAGAAGATAATAAACAAGGTTACTTATTCACCTTAGACATCCCATCTTACTTGCCTTTGATGCAATATTTGGATGATTCAAGTATTCGAGAAACCATGTATAAAGCTTATGTTAGCCGTGCATCGGAGGGTGATTTGGATAATACACCTGTGATTGATGAAATCCTTACCTTAAAACAAGAAATGGCTGCCCTGCTCGGCTTTGAGCATTACGCAGCTTATTCGCTTGCCGACAAAATGGCAGAAAGTGTAGAGCAAGTGGCCTCATTTTTGCGCGATTTAGCCCAAAAATCGAAA
>JALSZC010000361.1 GCA_027059605.1 Ghiorsea sp.
GCTTGTAAAAGCTTGAGCAACTCACCCACACTACAATGAGGACTGCGTGCGATAAAAAACAAAATACGGTGATGTACTCTAGCTAAGCCAAACGAATGCAATATTTTGTCTGGCTCTGCAATCATTGCCTTAAAACCAAAATACATGGCTTCTAAGGCTTGGTTGAGTGCTTGTTCTCGCTCATCCGAATACTTATTTAGGTCATTCATGTTGACACATTAAGTTTTTCATGGCTAAAATGCAATAGGTCAATGTATATGACCTATATGAAGAAGGAGACCTTTTATGTCAAAAACACAAGCAATATGCTGGAAAAATGGAAAAATAATGCCCGCGCATCAAGCTACTGTTTCCATCTTTGACCATGGTTTTTTGTATGGTGATGGAATATTTGAAGGCATTCGTTTTTATCATCATACAGCCTTTCGTTTAACCGCACACCTACAACGCTTGGCATACTCTGCTCAAGCCATTGGTTTAAGCTTACCGCTATCCATGCAGGAGCTAACTCAAGCCGTTCATGAAGTGATTGAACATACTCCAAATACGCATGGGTATTTACGCTTGATTGTAACCCGTGGTGAAGGAAACCTTGGCATTAACCCTGAAAGTTGTGCTAAGCCCAATGTTTTTATTATCGCGGACAATGTTCACGTTGTTGCGCAACATATCAAGCAGCAAGGCGCAAATATCATCATTGCTTCTACCCGAAAGTTAACACTGGATGGCTTAGACCCTCGCGTTAAAAGCCTGAACTATCTCAACCATATTTTGGCAAGAATGGAGGCCAATCATGCAGGAGCAGATGAAGCCTTGATGCTCAATGCCAATGGATGTATTGCGGAAGGCAGTGCTGATAATGTGTTTATCGTTCAGGGCAATCATTTGATAACCCCACCGAGCACTGATGGCGCATTGGCAGGTATTACCCGCCAAGTGATTTTGGATTTAGCACAAGATGCAGGGCTTCAACCTATGGAAAAATCCATAGGCGCTTATGATATGTACAATGCTGATGCCTGTTTTTTAACAGGTACAGGTGCAGAGTTGATTCCTGTGCGTTCAGTTGATGGTCGAGTATTAAAATCTTGCCCAGGCAAGGCTTTTGAAAAGCTGGCATCCTTATTCCAAGAAACCATTGCGAAGGAATGTTTATAGGCAAAGAAAATAGGTTTTTGTCTCGAATTTATAAGCGTTTGCACAAGCTATAAAGCGAAATGAGACAAAAGCCTTTGATTTGTTTAGGCTGCGCGGTCTTTTGATAGCTTTATAAACAAAAGAGATAGACCGATTTTGGAGTACACAAGCCGTGGCAGACGATAAGAACCAAGAAACATTCAATTATAAAGACACCGTTTTCCTGCCGAAAACTGATTTTCCTATGCGTGGCAACTTGCCCGCCAATGAGCCAAAACGCTTAGCCAAATGGGAAGAAGCAGACCTTTACGCACAAATTCGTGAAGCTCGCAAAGGTGCACCAAAATTTATCCTCCATGATGGCCCACCTTATGCCAACGGCTCCATTCATATCGGTCATGC
>JALSZC010000362.1 GCA_027059605.1 Ghiorsea sp.
CATAAAGGTGACATTTCTAAAGCCAGGGTCATTCACATCAGGGGAAATGGATGCGGTACGTGATGTGGGACCAATCACCCCTGCCACAAAGCGTGGTTTTTCAGGTGTACTTGCCGCATCACAAGCTTCACGCGCTAGCTTTGCGCCCGCCACATTCAACTCATACACCAATGCTTCCATACCATAATCAGCCATGGATGGTGCATTGGAGTTAAAAGTATTGGTTTCAAGAATATCCGCACCCGCTTCTAAATAAGCGGTATGAATATCTTTAATAATTTGAGGTTGGGTCAAGGAAAGCAAGTCATTATTACCTTTAAGCTCACTTGGCCAATCAGAAAAACGTTTGCCTCTATAATCTGCTTCTTCAAGTTTATAGGCTTGAATCATGGTACCCATGGCACCATCAAGCAAAAGGATGCGTTGTTTTAGCTGTTTAAGAATTTCTATATGTGCAGAGGTAAGTTGTTTCATAAGGGCAAGGTTATCAGTTCTTTAGGCTATTACAAAACCAGATTATTATTAAGCCCTTTCGCAAAGGAAAACCAAATTTCTACACACATGTGATTTTTTTGCTTTTATTATATGACAACAGCTTTAGATTTGGGCTCTTGCTTGATGTAAAACAAGCTTGTTATATAAAGAGGTGAGAAGAAGATGAAATTATCAGATGCCGTTGAACAGCTTAGAAATGCACGTGCCGCACATAAAGCTTGGGTAGCACGAGCAGAGGCTTTGATTGAAGGAATGAATGTCGACAAAGAGCATATTCCTATGCTGCCTACAGACTGCATCTTTGGTAAATGGTATTATGGTTCAGGGCAAGCTTTGCGTAAGCTTCCTGCATACAAAGCCATGGAAAAACCACACGACAGCTTACACCGCACTTATATGCAAATCTTTAAACTATTATTTGATGAACCCGATGTATCAGCATGGGGGAAACTATTTGGCAAAGCTAAAAAAGCCAAGGCTGACCAAATCAAAGAAGCACAAGTTCTTTTTAAACGTTTACAGTCCACATCTGATGATGTTTGTGAAATTTTAGAAACCCTTGAAGAACAGCTCATAACCGCTGCAAGAAAACAAAAAGTTAATAGCACCATTAATCACACCCTTGGTTAATCATTCAACGCTCACAGATAAAACATAAAAAGACGCTCTAGAGTGTCTTTTTTACATTTAATGCATCATACCTACATCAAGACACGTTCAATTCCACCGTCTTTAATGCGCTGAACAAATATTTTCTGCCAATCATCACCATGCAACTGTTTCATCAGTTCCACCACGATATAATCCGCATCCACGCCAGAGCTTTCTTCCAAACGTGATAAACCTTGCAAACATGCGGGGCAAGAAGTCAGAATTTTTTGTTGTTCATCACCCAATAAAGCTAACTTCTCACTGGCTTCTGCCATTTTTTCTTCTTTACGAGCACGAATTTTCCCTGAAATAGCTGGGTATGCCGCAGCCAATGTTCCTGCTTCAGCACAACACTCTTCACTTTCCACAGACTGTTTATGCAACAAGGAAGAAATCACCGTTTCAGAGCCATGGCGTTTGAGTGGATTATGACAAGGTTCATGATACATATACTGTACACCTTGCACATTATCCACATTCACCCCTTGCGTCATCAAATACTCATGAATATCAATCAATGGTGCATCAGGAAAAATTTCTTCCAAATAATACTTGGTTAATTGGTCATAACATGTACCACAAGAAATAACGACAGCCTCAAAATCAAGGTAAGAAAGTGCATTTTTTAAGCGGTGAAACAACACCCTATTATCATACGTAATCTGATCCCCTTGCTCATGATCACCACCTGCCGTACTCGGGTAACCGCAACACAAATAGGATGGTGGAAGCACGACATTCACACCTAGGTCAAAGAGTGCTGCTTGGGTTGCTATACCCACTTGAGAAAACAAACGCTCTGAACCACAACCGGGGAAGTAAAACACAGCCCTACCATTGGCTTTATTGGCATCACGCAAAATAGGAATCATATTTTTATCACGTGATTCAATGCCCAAAATTTGACGTGATGTTCTGAGTGGTAAGGTAGGCAATGGGCGTTCTACAAAGTTAATCACTTGGGCTTGGATACCATCCAAGTTACGCGTTGCCGCAGGTTTATCTTTAATCACACCCATCAGTTTCGCTGCTTTATGTAACCATTGATGGCCTTTATAACTCCAACGAATACCTACTTCGCGTACAATCTTGACTAAATCAGGGTTTTGAATCACCAAAAACATCAAAGACAGCTTAGAAACAATGTTAAAACGAGCTTGTCCTTTGTCTTTAAGCAAAGCACGCATTTTTTCAGTGACCGCACCAAAATCAATATCCACAGGGCATGGTGCTTCACATTTATGACAAATCGTGCAATGACTAGCCACATCTTGTAAACCTTCAAACTGCTCAAAAGAAATGCCCGCACCTGTTTGCGACTCATACAAAAAGGCTTCAATAATTGCACCCGATGCTTGAATCTTATTGCGCGGTGAATACAACATATTGGCACGCGGAAAATGGGTATTACACACAGGTTTACACTTACCACAACGCAAACATGGTGAAATTTCTTCCGAAAGCTCGGTTAAATCAGCCGCTTCCATAATCACCGATTCATGTTCTAAAAGGTTGAAACTTGGTGTATAAGTTAGGCTTAAATCTAGTCCCGGCTGAAGTTTGCCACGATTAAATAAGTCTTCAGGGTCTGCTTTTTTTAAATATGCGGCAGTCTCAGCCAGCACATCATCATTTAAGTATTCAAGCTTAGTGATACCAATGCCGTGCTCTCCAGAAATCACACCACCAAGTTCTTCAGCTTTGCGCATCACCTTTTCAACCACATGGTGCGCTCTACGCATCATCATATAATCATTGGAATTCACGGGAATATTGGTATGCACATTACCATCACCTGCATGCATATGGGTCGCAACAACTACACGGCCTGATAATACCTGCTGATGAATGGCTTTAATTTTATTTTCTAAGGTTTCATTGCCTCGCAAATGCTCAAGCAATGGTTTTTCAACTTCTTCACGGTATGAAATGCGTAAATCACCACGCTGAATCACAGAAAAAACAGTATCATCTTCCAGCAAGTCTATGTCCGTAAAATACTGCGCATAATTGGTTGCAGGTTCTTTTAAACCCTTACTTAAATCACTCCATTTTTGCCGTGCTTGTTTGATAATCGCCACACAACTATCTAACTTTTCAGCCAAATACATATCATCTTCAAGATTTAATTCTTGGCGAATCAGCTGATTATCTGAATCCAGAGAGGCTTTCGTGGTTTCAAAATATTCAGACAAGGCATCAATAATATCAATCTTATTGCTTATGGAGTTTTCAATATTAAGAAACTCTACATAATCATTGTATTCCGATAAACGTGGCAATGGAATGACCACATCTTCATTCATTTTGAAGGCTCGTGTGTGTTTGGCAATGGCTGCCATGCGCCCCCTATCGCCCCAAAAACGCCCTCTATCTTCTTTAGAAATAGCGACAAAACCTTCACCATTACCTTCAGATGCCAAACGACAAATATCTGAACAAGCTTGGGCTACAGCTTTGTCATCATCACCTGATACATCTATCAATAACACCACTCTAGGGCGTTCACGGCGTGTAGATTTACTCACATAATTGATGGCTTTAACATATTTCTCATCAAAATGTTCAAAACCTTCAAGAAACACCGTTTCTTGCGCGTCCACATGGTTTTTAATATTTACCAAAGCTTGGGTTGCATCATCCAATTTTTGTCCAAAAAACTCACAACATACTGTACGCGTTACATCATAAGCACGGTGTAAAATAAAGGTGGCTTCAACAATAAAACCATCTGTACCTTCTTTTTGCACACCTGGTAAACCACCCATGGCTTTACGCGTCACATCTTTACCTAAACCTTCTTTACGGAAAATATGCCCTGGTAAATCCAAGTTTTCTTCAGATATGACTGTTCCATCAATCGAAGATGTTTTGGTGATTTTGAAATGTATTTGGGCTTCGTCATGCAATTTGCCCATATTATGATTGATGCGTTCCACCAATAACCAGTGCCCATCAGGGGTTACCATTTTCCAGCTTAATAAGTTATCAACACATGTGCCCCAAATGACTGCATGTTTACCACCAGCATTAGAAGCAACATTACCACCAATGGTACATGCCCAAAGGCTGGTTGGGTCGGTGGCAAACACATGCGGCTTGGATGCATCCATGACTTTGCCCGTCACCGCACCCGCTTGCGCCGTGATGGTGGCAACTTCACCTTTATCACCAATATTTCTGTTTTCAACTTTTCCAATTTTATCAAACTTTTCTACATTGATGATTACCGCATTATTGGACAACGGCACAGAGCCACCGCATAAACCTGTACCACCACCGCGCGGAATCACCACTAAACCTTGCTGTTGAATCGCACGAATTAAACCTGGTATTTCTTCAGCCGTATCTGGTGTTAACACACAAAATGGCAAGTGCGAACGCCAGTCTGTGGCATCGGTTGCATGATGACTTAAAGTAAAAGCATCAAAGTGAATATTATTCTTATGGGTAAACTTGGCAAAAGCACGTTTGGCTTTACGCCTGCGTTTGGGCTCATTCTCAAACCATGCATAAAAGTCTTCCAGCATACGCTCTGTAGAACAAGCCACGCGTGTCGCTCTTGGATTATCTTGCGCACTAGCTTTAATACGGTCAATACGTTTTTGCTGCTGAAACCTTAATTTCTTTAAGCGTTTAGGGTGCTTAAGCAAGTCATTTTTTAGGAAAATATTGCGTTCAATGACCCATACATCAGCCAAAACATCAAATAAAAGGCGCGCTGATCGTCCTGTTTTACGCTGAGAACGGAGTACACTTAAGTCGTCCCATACCTCTTCGCCTAAGAAGCGTTTAACAATCTCACGGTCTGAATAAGACGTGTAATTATATGGTATTTCACGAATATGTTCACTCACTAAGCCACTCCATAGCGCATCAGTTCTACAAGAGAAATCAAGCATACTTTCCCTAAAAACGCCGATAGCGTAACAGCGTTTCATGAAAATAAACTAAATGAATTTGTAACTGTCATCACAGCCACTAAATTGCTAGGGTTCGCCTGTACTTTATCAAGGAGACAGCAAATGCCTAAGCAAGAAACCTTTTCAGCCTTTGACCAAGACGCACTGGACTACCATAGCCAGCCGACCCCAGGCAAAATTAGCGTGCGTCCAAGCAAGCCTTGCGTCACCCAACGTGACTTAGCACTTGCCTATTCACCAGGTGTGGCAATTCCTTGCTTGGAAATTGAAAAAGACCCGAATAAAGCTGATGCATACACATCTCGTGCCAATTTGGTCGGTGTGATTAGTAACGGTACTGCTGTATTGGGTCTAGGCAATATTGGTGCACTTGCCAGTAAACCTGTGATGGAAGGTAAAGGTATTTTATTCAAACGTTTTGCTGATATTGATGTCTTTGATATCGAAGTTGATGAGCTCGACCCCATGGCATTTGTTGAAACGGTAGCCCGCCTAGAACCAACCTTTGGTGGCATCAACTTAGAAGACATCAAGGCTCCTGAATGTTTTATTATTGAAGAAGAACTCAAAAAACGGGTAAATATTCCCGTGTTGCACGATGATCAACATGGTACAGCGGTTATTACAGCCGCAGCTTTGATTAATGCTCTCATCCTACAAAACAAGAATATTGAAGATGTGAAAATCGTATGCCTTGGTGCGGGAGCTGCTGGTTTTGCTTGTATGCGTTTGATTGAAGAACTTGGTGCGCAACGTAAAAACATGTACTTCTTAGATAGAAAAGGTGTCATTCACAACAATCGTGGTGATGAACTACCCTTTCACAAGGCATACTTTGCCAACGGGGATAAAAACACCAGCCTAGAAGAAATCATGGTAGGTGCAGATGTATTCCTTGGGCTTTCACAAGGCAATATGGTTACCCCTGAAATGCTTCAAAGCATGGCAGACAAACCCATTGTTTTTGCCATGGCAAACCCAACCCCAGAAATCAATTATGATGTTGCCATGAGCACCCGCCCTGACTTAATCATGGCAACTGGTCGCTCCGATCACCCCAACCAAGTCAACAATGTACTTGGTTTCCCATTCTTATTCCGTGGTGCCTTGGATGTACGCGCCACCACTTTTAATGAAGAAATGAAAATTGCAGCAGTGCATGCACTTGCTGAATTAGCTCGTGAAGAAGTACCAGCATCCGTGCTTAAAGTGTATGGTGAAAAAGAGTTGCGTTTTGGACCACAGTATATCTTACCCAAACCCTTTGATCCGCGCTTGATTGAAGTTGTGCCCACTGCAGTTGCCAAAGCAGCAGTCGCAACAGGTGTTGCTCGTCAGCCTATTACTGATTTTGACAATTATGCACAAGAACTTGCAGGGCGTATTAATCAATCACGCACCTTTATGCGTCTGGTTATGGATAAAGCTAGACATCAACCTTTACGCTTGGTGCTCCCTGAAGGCGATGACCCTATTATTATCCGTGCAGCTACCGTGATACGCGATGAAAGTATCGCCAAACCTATGTTGATTGGTTGCCCAGAAAGCATCCAAAGCCAAGCTGATATGATGCGCCTAGACTTAAAAGGTGTAGAAATCATCGATCCAAATGAAGAAAACTCTAGATTTGATAGTCTAGCCGATGCCCTTTACTTCGACCGCAAACGTCATGGTGTATTGCGTAATGTTGCAGTCGAAATGCTTAAACATGATAAAAACACTTTGGGTTCCTTATTGGTAAGGCAAGGGTTTGCTGATGGTATGCTCACAGGTCGCACACAACACTACCCAACTGCACTTAGCCCCATACTGAAAGTATTGGGACATGATGAAAAAACAAATAAACACCATCATGTGTATGGTATGTATTTGTTAATCTTAGAGGAACGTGCGCTATTATTTGCCGACTGTACTGTTAATGTTGAGATGAATGCAGAACAACTTGCTGAGCTTGCAGTGCTCACAGCTAAAACAGCAGAATCACTTGGCATTGACCCTAAAGTAGGCATGTTATCTTTTTCAAATTTTGGCAGCTCAACCCATGCAGAATCACAAAAAGTTGCCGATGCAGTACGCATCCTGCACCGCACGCACCCTAAGCTTATTGTTGATGGTGAAATGCAAGCTGATACTGCCGTAAATAGTGATATTTTATCCAACTATCCTTTTTCTAAGTTGACTGAATCAGCAAATGTGTTGATATTCCCCACTATGCAAGCAGGTAATATAGCTTACAAACTACTCAAAGAACTTGCTGGAGCTACGGCTATTGGCCCTATTCTTATGGGACTACCACAACAGGTTCATGTTTTGCAAACAGGTGCTAGTGTTGATGATATTGTAAACTTAGCTGCGATTGCATCCGCAAGAGCTATTGAGTGAGCAATAATGTGAAAAGTGTATGTACACATAGCATCACTATAGAAGGGGAAAACTGAACGTATGAATAATTTACTGCGAAATATTCCATTATTTTCTGAGCTTAACGGCACTGAAATTGAATCTATTCAGAAGTTAATTACCTTCCATGATGTGCCTAAAAAAACTATTGTGTTGCAAGAAGGTGAAGATGGCTGCTCCTTATTTATTATCATCTCAGGCTCAGTCAAAATATCATACTATGCACCAGATGGTCGTGAAGTTGTGTTATCACTCCTTGAAGAAGGTGCTTATTTTGGTGAAATGTCCTTATTGGACAAACAACCTCGATCTGCCACTGTGGTTACGCTGAGTGACTCACGCTTAGCACAAATTCGACGAGCTGATTTTGAACGCCTATTACTCAAACAACCCAAAGTTGCCTTAAAACTATTATCTGAGACTGTATCTCGCTTACGCCGCACCAGCAAAGTGCTAGAACGGATTAGCACATTGGATGTACCCCATCGGCTTTACTATTACCTTAAAGACTTTGGTGATCGCTTTGGTAAAGATAAAAACAATGGCATTGTTACCGTTCAATTACCTACCCATCAAATGATTGCTGACCAACTATCCACCAGCAGGGAAACTATTTCTCGGGCAGCCAGTGCTTTGAAAAAAGAAGGTATTATTATCAAGTCAGACAAACCTGGCGAGTCCAAACTGGATATGGAGTCACTAGAAACCCTTCTTCAAGCCATGGGTTAAATTGGCTATACATAAAAAAGCAACCTATAATAGACATTAGTTCAACGGCTATTTATGCTTCTGCTCGAAGTAAAAATAGCATCAATGATAGCACCATCATGGAGTTTTAAACATGGATGATAGTAACCTAAACCCAGCTTTACCTGTTCTTATCGAAGATGAGATGAAGAACTCTTACCTCGATTATGCGATGAGTGTTATTATTGGCAGAGCATTACCTGATGCAAGAGATGGTTTAAAACCTGTTCATAGGCGTATTTTATATGCCATGCAAGACTTAGGCTCTACATTTGACAAACCTTATAAAAAGTCGGCACGTATTGTGGGTGATGTGATTGGTAAGTATCACCCTCATGGTGATACGGCTGTTTATGATGCTATGGTGCGTATGGCACAACCTTGGAGCATGCGTCATGTGCTTGTTGATGGTCAAGGTAACTTTGGCTCTGTGGATGGCGACTCTCCCGCCGCCATGCGTTATACTGAATCTCGCATGAGTAAATTATCTGCAGAATTGCTTGCAGACCTTGATAAAGATACCGTTGATTTTGGTCCTAACTACGATGAGTCATTATCTGAGCCAAAGGTATTACCTGCAAAATATCCCAACCTTTTAGTCAATGGTTCACAAGGTATTGCTGTAGGTATGGCAACCAACATCCCACCACACAACTTGGGTGAATCTATCAATGCTATTATTGCTTTAAGCAAAAATATGGACATCGATGACGAAGAATTGATGCAAATTATGCCAGGTCCTGATTTCCCAACAGCAGGTTTCATTTATGGACGCAAAGGTATGCGCGATGCATTTGCTACAGGTCGTGGCTCAATCACAATGCGGGCAAAAGTGGTTATTGAGCGCAACAAACGCACTAAACGTGAATCCTTAGTGATTGCTGAGTTACCTTACCAAGTGAACAAAGCAAAACTACACAAATATATTGCAGAGTTGGCTAGAGATAAAAAAATTGAAGGTATTGCAGAAGTCCGCGATGAATCGGATCGTGATGGCATGCGCTTGGTTGTTGACCTGAAAAAAGGTGAAGTTCCTGAAATAGTATTGAACAACCTCTACAAGCAAACAGCGATGCAGTGCAACTTTAGCTGCAACTATTTATCATTGCTTGATGGTCAGCCTAAGCTTTGTGGCGTACGTGAATTATTATTACACTTCCTTGATCACCGTCGCCAAGTTGTCACACGTCGTTGTTTGTTTGATTTAGCAAAAGCTGAAGCACGCATTCATATTTTGGAAGGCCTATTGATTGCTTTAGATAATATCGATGCAGTCATCAAACTGATTCGCGCAAGTAAAACAGGTGCAGAAGCCAAAGAAGGGCTATGTGCTAAGTTCGACTTATCTGAAAAACAAGCCCAAGCCATTTTGGATATGCGCTTACAACGCTTGACTGGGCTTGAATATGATAAAATCAAAGCAGACCATGATGAAACCCTTGCTTTGATTACTTACCTCAAAGAAATCTTGGCTGATGAAAAACTATTGATGAAAGTGATTGTTGAAGAGCTTGAGCAAGTTCGCGACAAGTACGCAGACCCACGCCGCTCTATTATTATTGATGAAACGGCTGAACTATCGATTGAAGATTTGATTACCGAAGAAGATATGGTGGTTACCATTTCCAATGAAGGCTATATCAAACGCAATCCAACGACACTTTATAGAGCACAACGTCGTGGTGGGAAAGGCAAAACAGCTATGACCACTAAAGATGAAGATTTTGTGCAACAGCTTATGGTTGCATCCACACATGACTTCTTATTGTTCTTCTCAGACAAAGGTCGTGTATTCCGTAAAAAAGTTTATGAAATCCCACAAGCTGGTCGTGCAGCTCGTGGTAAAGCATTGATTAATATCTTGCCTGTAGAAAAAGGTGAGAAAATCTCTGCAACATTGGCAGTACGAGAATTTGAAGATGGTCAATACATCATCATGGCAACCAAAAATGGTGTCGTGAAGAAAACCAGCCTTACCGAATATAAGAATATTCGTTCCAATGGTATTATTGCTATTCGCTTAGATGATAATGATGAATTAATTGCTGTCGCTATCTCCAATGGTAGTCAGGACATCATGCTTGCTTCAAGCAATGGTAAAGCAATCCGCTTTAGTGAAACAGATGTTCGCCCACTCAGTCGTAGCACACGTGGTGTAACGGGTATCCGCATGAGTGAGGGCAACCGTGTGATTTCTATGTCTGTAGTCGCTGACAAAGCCACTTTCTTGGCTATTTCTGAAAACGGCTATGGTAAACGTACAGCAGTGAGCGAATACAACACCCAAAAACGTGGCGGACAAGGCGTATTCACCCTGAAAACAGGTGGGCGAAACGGAGATATGATTGCCGCACTTCAAGTCTTGGATGATGACCAAGTGATGATGATGACAGACTCTGGTCGTTTGGTACGTATTCGCATGGATGGCATCAGTGTGATTGGTCGCAATACACAAGGCGTAACATTGATTGACTGTTCTGCCAAGGAACGTGTGATTGGTGCAGTACGCGTTGCTGAAAAGCAAGATGACAGTGGAGATGAAAACATTGTTGAATCTGACTTTGATGATGACGCAGAGAATACAAATGACACAATAAACACATCAGATACAGGTGATAATGAATGATAGACCGCAAAGCGCTACGTACTGATGCGCCAACGATGGAAGAAGCATTAAAAAAACGTGGCGAAGATGTTGTAGCTCAAGGTTCTACTTGGAAGAAGTCTTTATCACTTGATGCCCAACAGCGTCAATTAAAAAGTGAGTCTGAAAGGCTTCAAGCTGAACGTAATAAGGTATCTAAACTTATTGGCTTAAAAAAGAAGAATGGTGAAGATGCCTCAAATGAACTTCAAAGCATGAGTGAAGTTGCTAAAAAAACCAAACTCTTGGACAGCCAAGCCAAAGAAGCTGAAGCAGCATTTAACTTGACCTTGCTTGAAGTCCCTAATATACCTCATGAAAGTGTCCCTACAGGAAAAGATGAAGCAGACAATGTAGAGATTCGCCGTTGGGGAACACCACGAACTGATAATGTACCCGCACATTGGGACATTGGTGAAAACTTAGGCATTATAGACTTTGATGCAGGCAGCAAGCTTGCAGGAAGTCGCTTTTCCGTGCTCAAAGGTGCTGGCGCACGTATGGAACGCGCATTGATTCAATTCATGCTAGACAAACATGCCGATACGCACGGTTATGAAGAAGTATGGGTTCCTGCCATTGCCAATCGCAAAACCATGACGGGTACTGGGCAATTACCCAAATTTGAAGACGATGCTTACAGGCTTGCAGGAGAAGACTTGTTTCTTATCCCAACAGCGGAAGTACCCGTCACTAACCTTTATCAAGACATGATTCTTGAAGCAACACAACTGCCTATTAAACACTGTGCCTACACCCCTTGTTTTCGCCGTGAAGCAGGCTCTGCAGGGCGCGACACACGTGGTATTATTCGCCAACATCAATTTGATAAAGTTGAGCTTGTACAACTCGTACACCCATCCCATGCTTTAACCGCCCTAGATGAACTATTATCACATGCCGCTGCTATTTTAGAAGCCCTAGAACTACCCTATCGATTGGTTAACTTATGTGCTGGAGACCTGGGTTTCTCTGCTGAAAAAACATTTGATTTGGAAGTATGGCTACCCAGTCAAAATACCTACCGTGAAATTTCATCATGCTCATCGTTTGGTCAATTCCAAGGTCGTCGAGCTGGCATTCGTTTCCGTGAAGAAGGTGGCAAACCCCAGCCTGTTGCTACCATTAATGGCTCTGGTTTAGCTATTGGGCGAACCATGGTTGCTATACTTGAAAACTATTGGCAAGCCGATGGCAGCGTTAATATCCCCCTTGCATTACAACCTTATATGGCAGGTTTAGAAAAAATTCAAACCAAACTAACTGCATAAAGAGAGCCATAATCATGTTTAAATATACCTTCATCATTGCAGCCTTTTTACTTAGTGCTTGCGCTAGCGAACCCTTAAGCCTCTCTAAATCTGCAAAAGATGACTACCTCAAAGGAAAAAGCTTAATTTCTTCAAATAATTATGCACGAGCTGTGCTATTTCTTGAAAAGTTTGCAGCTAAATATCCCTACAGTGAATACGCAACAAAAGCTAAGATATTACGGCTTGAAGCTGCTTATTTGGATGAAGAATATGTGCTTAGTGAAACATTGGCTCTGCGTTTTATCGATACCCACCCTACGCACCCACAGCTCGCTCATGTGCAATATTTACTTGCTATGAGTTATTACCAAGAGTCATCCAATGCTAATCATGACCAACAATTCTCTAATAAAGCTAGAGATGCCTTTGTAGCACTAAATCAAAAATTTCCTCATAACCCTAATTTCAAACAAGCTCAGCAATATATCCAAGAACTCACTGATCGTTTGGCTGAACATGAGTTAATTGTTGGCAAGTTTTATTTTGACAAAAAACTTTATGTTGCCGCAACCAATCGTTTTATTCAGGCTAAAAACACCTACCCGACGAGTCATCAAACTGATGAGATTTTATACTACCTTGTTGCATCATACGTCGCATTAAAACAACAGGATTATGCAAAAGAAGTGTTAAGTACACTGCAAAAAAGACCTGCACAAAACCAATGGCGCAAAAAAGCGGAAGCAATAATGTGATGTTTCGTTTCACTTTCATTGCAATCATTTTGATTATTACAGCATGTACAGATAATCAGGTTCAAAGTATTCAAGACTTACTAGAAGCGAGAAACCATAGCATAAGCCAACAAAATATTGAGAAATATGCTACACTTTTAGATGCCAACTACCTAAAACATGAAGGACAAAACAAAATAGCACAAATGGCCCAAGTGTTTAGTCGCTTTGAAAAGGTTCATATGAACACTAGAGACCAAGAAATTCGGATTCTTGATGATAAACATGCGATTTGTGAGCAAACTTATATATTAAAAGTTTTTGCTGATGGTGATTGGCGTAAGATTGTACAACGTGAACAACTCACTTTTACCAAAACTGATGGTCATTGGAAAATTAGTGGCGGACTTTAAAGAAATGCCCTCGTAGCTCAGATGGATAGAGCGACCGCCTCCTAAGCGGTAGGCCACAGGTTCGACTCCTGTCGAGGGCACCATTCCTTGTTTGCAGAATAAACTTGCACATCAACGATAAACACTGAAAATACACACATCTTATCCAAGGGAGTCAACTCGTGCCTCATTATCAACACACTATTCTTGAGCTCATTGGCAATACACCTTTGGTTCGCATCAGCAATATTACCAAAGCTCTACCTGATAATATTCATATCCTTGCCAAACTAGAACGCCATAACCCTGGCGGCTCTGTCAAAGATAGAGCTGCGCTATGGATGGTTAAAGAAGGTATAAAGTCTGAAAAACTAACCAAAGATAAAATTATTTTTGACTCTACATCAGGAAATACAGGTATTGCGCTTGCCATGATTGGTGCTGCTTTGGGCTATAAGGTGAAACTTGTTATGCCTGCAAATGTATCAGACGAGCGCAAACGTATTTGTCAGGCATTTGGTGCAGAACTTGTTTTTTCTGACCCACTAGAAGGCTCTGATGGCGCAATCCTGTTGGCAAGAGAGCTTTACGAACAATCACCAGAGCTTTATTTCAAACCTGACCAATACAATAACCCCGCCAACCCCAAAGCACATGAAGAAAGCACTGGTCCTGAAATTTGGCGTGATACGCATCAAGAAGTGACACACTTTGTAGCCTCGATGGGTACATCAGGCACATTGGTTGGTACTGGTCGCTATCTCAAGCAACAAAATAGAGCCCTTCAAGTCATTGCAGCGGAGCCTGATTCCCCGTTTCATGGCATAGAAGGTTTAAAACATATGGAATCAAGCATTGTACCTGATATTTACGATGAATCAGTCTTTGATACTAAGCTTGGCATTAGCACAGAGCGCGCATACGAACTCACGCAACGGCTGGCATCTGAAGAAGGTATTTTGTGCGGACAATCTTGCGGCTGTGCCTTAGCAGCCAGTTTGAAAGTTGCACACCAACTTGCAGAGCAAGGTAAATCAGGAACTATCGTCTGTATCTTCCCTGATGGTGGTGAAAAATATTTAAGTACGCCAGTATTTGCAAGTGATACAGTCTTTGCTGGTGAAGGTATCTAACAATAAAACAGGTTAGGTTTTGTTTTCGATATTTTCCTGCCGCTTAAGTAATACCTCTTCCCGTGTAATGCTTACAGACTGTGGCGCATCAATACCAATACGCACTTGCCCACCTTTAATCGATAAGACTTTGACTTCAATATTTTCACCTATGGTGATTGTTTCACCTGATTTTCGTGTAAGAATTAACATAATATAGTTATAGCAACTATGAAGCCAATACACAAGTTTACTTAGTCACATGTATTCCAAGTTGCGCATACACCTGTTTCACAATCTGTACTGCGAGGTTTGCTTGCTTCAATATAAGCGGAAAGTACATAGTCTTCCACACCACGCCCTGGTGCCCAGTCTTTAATAAATTCGCGCGACTCATCTTTGGGCGTAATACAAATATTTTCAAAACCCGCTTTTTGTAGCATGTCTTCAATATCATCGATGAGTTCAGCACCTGCCATACAGCCTGCATGCAATAAAGGGTCATTCTTCATCTCTTCAGGCATTTCGGCTGTTGCCACTACATCAGAAACCGCCAAACGACCACCTGGTTTCAATACACGGAATGCATCATGAAATACTTGCTGCTTGTTGGGTGATAAATTAATCACACAGTTCGAGATAATAATATCGGCAGTGTTATCTGCGATAGGTAAATATTCAATTTCACCCAAACGAAATTCAACTTGTGAAAACTTGCCTTTAAGTGCATTTTTTCGTGCTTTAGAAATCATTGTTGGTGTCATATCCACACCAATAACCTTACCAGAAGCACCAACTTCATGGGCAGATAAAAACGCATCAAAACCACCACCGCTACCCAAATCTACCACAACCTCACCTTCTTTAAGCGAAGCAATAGCCCTAGGGTTACCACAACCTAAACCCATGTCAGCACCATCTGGCACAACATCCAAATCGCCTTCAGAATAACCCAACCGTGTAGAAATAAGTGTGTTTATAGCAGCATCATCAGATACCCCGCAGCAACTGGCAACTTCGCCACAGCAGCTACCTTCATTGCTTGCCTCTGCAACTTTTGCATACTCTTCTCTTACATTTTGACGAATACTATCCATTTCATGATGGTCACTCATAGCTACACACCCCTTTATTTATTAAAACTCATCTATTAAAGTAGTCAGATAGCTGCGCTAAAACACCCGCATTTACCCTACAAACAATTCTTTTGCCATCGCGTTGCATATCAACCAAACCCGCTTCATTAAGTGCCTTCATATGATGCGATAGTGTGGATGGTGCAACATCAACCAAACCTGCTAAATCACCAATACAACGCTGCACATCACAGTTGCTTCCAGGTAAACAGTATTGGGTTAGTTCCATGAATATTTTTAAACGCACAGGCGTTGACAATGCTTTAAACTTCACCGCCATATTTTCAACATTCAAACCAGAACAATTCGACATCTATCGAAATGTATTGCAGAATTGCGGCAAGTCAACACATCATACATATCGAATTTCTTTAATTTTAACTGATAATATGCATGATTAGGCTAACTTAGCAGCATAGGAGCATATCTTACCCGTGAAAAACTTGGCAAAAATATGTGTTTCTCCCAGCAGCGTTTCTTTGTTTGCCTTTGCTTTCTATGCTTTTATACTCTTTACTGCTTCTCCTGCTTTAGCCTATACTAACATTAACGATATACGCATGTGGACTGCCCCAGATCATACCCGTCTCGTATTTGACCTATCCAAAAGCACAAAATATGAAATTTTCCGTCTGCACAACCCAGAACGTATTGTTATTGATATTGCAGACTCTAAAATGCAAGCCAAACCATCCTCTCTAACATTGCCTGACCCTGTTTTATTATCCATCCGACATGGCAAACAAAAAAATGGTGTTACCCGCATCGTTTTAGATGTAAAAAAAGATGTATCACCGCGCTCATTTCTGCTCAAAAAATCTTCTAAAAAACCACACCGCCTTGTTGTCGATTTAATTCCCAAGCAAAAGAAAGTGGTTAAAACCAAAGATGTTGTCAAACAAGGTAAACATCGTGATATTATTATAGCTGTTGATGCAGGTCATGGTGGTGAAGACCCTGGAGCAACAGGAAAAAACAAACTTAAAGAAAAAACAGTAACACTTGCTGTTGCCAAGGAACTTGCTCGTCTTATCAATGCACGACCTGGCATGAAAGCAGTACTTATACGCAGCGGCGATTATTATGTCTCTTTAAAAAACCGTGTGCGAAAAGTTCGTGCTATCAATGCCGATATGATGATTAGTATTCATGCTGATGCTATCAAAAAACGCAGCGTAAAAGGTGCAAGTGTTTATACCCTCTCTGAAGATGGTGCAACACCAGATAGGGTTGCAGCTGCCCTTGCTGCCAAAGAAAATGCTGTGGATGAAATTGGTGGAGCGCTACCTGAACAAGAGGTCACAGACCCACTGGTGCGTGGTATTTTAGGCGATATGGCAAAACGTGATGGGTTGGATAGCTCAGAAATGCTGGCAAACCTTATGATTAAAAAATTAGCAGGCTCATTTCCTATCAAGTATAGCCAGCCCAAACATGCACGTTTTGCAGTGTTAACCACATTAGAAATACCATGTATTTTGGTAGAGATGGATTATATTTCTAACCCCAAACGAGAAAAATTACTTAAATCACAAGCACATCAGAAAAAATTAGCTAAAGCAATGTATAAGGCAAGTATAGACTTTTTTACGCGTATGGGTCGCCTATCTCCACAAAATACGACGGCACATATACATACCGTACACCAAGGTGAGAGCCTATGGAGCATTGCCAAGCAATATGGCGTTAGTGTTTCCAGTTTGAAGAAGTTAAACCAATTTAAACATTCCACATTAAAAGTTGGGCAACGTATCCGTCTTCCCCAATCATAGGACTTTATGTACCGTCGTTTATTACAATTCTTAGTTCCATATAAAGGTAAGCTTATTATTGCCATTATCTGCATGATTATTCTTGCAGCTTGTACTGCTGCGTTAGCATGGGCATTTAAACCCATGCTTGATGAAGTATTATCAGGTAAAAATATGACCTATATCTACCTCATGCCCATAGGTATTATCATACTATACATCATTAAAGGTATTGCATTTTATGGGCAAGCCACATTGATGGGGTATATTGGCCAGCGTATTATTTATGATATACGAAACATGCTTTACAACAAACTTACAGAACAATCATTAAGCTTTTTTACCCACCGTAAAACAGGTGAACTCTTAGGGCGCATTACTTACGACATTACACTTTTGCAAGGTGCTGTAAGTACTACTGTGACTTCACTCATGCGCGATGTCATGTCGATTATTTTCTTACTCGGGGTTATTTTTAATTCTGATTGGTTGTTAGCACTACTTTCACTTATTGTGTTTCCAATCATGGTTTACCCTATTGTTCATTTTGGACAAAAGATGCGTAAAGCCAGTTATGATGGTCAAGTATCCATGGGGAAAATGTCTAGCTTGATTGAAGAAACAGTAGGTGGCATCCGTGTAGTTAAAGCCTTTGGTATGGAAGAGTATGAACAAAACCGTTTTAAAGCCATCACCAAAGATTTTATGACCCATCAAATCAAAGCGCTTAAAGTACAAGCCTTATCCTTCCCTATCATGGAGTTTGTTGCTGGCTTAGGCATTGCAGGTATTCTTTTGTATGGCGGTATTCGCGTTGCCCATGGTGAAGCTACGGCAGGTGGCTTGATGTCTTTTATTGTTTCTTTGCTATTGCTATATGACCCTGTACGCCGTTTATCACGGGCAAATAATGAAGTTCAACAAGGTTTATCAGCCGCCGAACGTATCTTTGAAATCTTAGATGCACCCGTTGATGTGCAAGACCCTAAAGAACCACAGCCCATCCAACCTTTTTCAAACCATATTGCATTTGAAAATGTTTGTTTAACTTATCCCGATGCCTCCAAGCCTGTTTTACAAAACATTGACTTAAACATCCAGTCAGGTGAAGTGGTTGCACTTGTTGGACGCAGTGGCGCAGGCAAAACCACACTTGCCAATATGTTGCTACGATTTATGGATCCAACTTCTGGTAGCATCAATCTTGATGGGCATGACATTCGAAACTTTAAACAAACCGACTTACGCTCACAAATGTCCTTGGTTACCCAAGAAATCGTCCTTTTTAACGACACTGTTTTGCATAATATTGCTTATGGTCATGAAAACATTGACCGTGAAAAAGTCATAGCGATTGCCAAAATAGCCAATGCCCATGAATTCATTGAAAAGCTAGAAGATGGTTATGATACCTTGGTTGGCGAACGTGGTGTTATTCTCTCTGGCGGACAAAGACAACGCTTAAGCCTTGCCCGTGCATTGCTTAAAAATGCGCCGATTTTGGTGTTAGATGAAGCCACAAGTAGCTTGGACACCGAATCCGAACGTTTGGTGCAACAAGCGATTGATAAGCTGATGCAAGACCGTACGGTGTTGGTGATTGCCCACCGTTTATCAACCATTCGTAATGCGGATAAAATTGTAGTCTTGGATGCAGGTAAAATTGTGCAAGTAGGTTCACATGACACCTTGATTGAACAAGGTGGTATCTATGCAGAGCTTTACCAACTTCAATTTGGCGACGACTAAACATGCGCTTTAAAGACAAGCTAATTGTTTGGTCTGTCACATATGTTATTCGTTTTTTGCGTGCCTCTGTTCGCTGGACATATATAGGCTCAGATATTCGCCCTGAAAACACAGCTTGCATTATTAGCTCATGGCATGCTCGCCTTTTGCTCACCCCCCTACTCCTTGGCAAATGGCAAGGACCTTTAATTATTTCCGACCATAGAGATGGTGAACGCATTGCTGCTGTATTTGCTAAATTTGGACTTAAAGCATCTCGTGGCTCATCCAGCACTGGTGGTGCAAAGGCTTTGCTTAAAGTTATTCGCATGGCAAAACAGGGTTATTCACCAGGTATCACACCAGATGGACCAAGGGGACCTGCACAAGTTGTCAAAGATGGTGTTGCCCAAATTGCTATCAAATCAGGGCTACCTATTGTACCTGTGTGTTATGCCACAAACCGCCATTGGCGTTTGTCTTCATGGGATAAGTTTTATGTACCCAAACCTTTTAGCAAAGGTGTTGTTGTAATTGGTGAAGCATTATACCCCAACCATGATGAAACTGCCCAAGCATTTACCGTACGTATTCAACAAGCTATGGATACCAATCAAATCACTGCTGATCAGTATTTCAAACCAACTTCAACTTAACAACTACAGTACTTCTTTAATTTGGCTAGACTAATCATTTTTATATTGAACACGATACGATTACACCGCACCTTACCTTTTGTATCTTCGCCCAATTATCCTCAAGTCGCATCACTCTATATTTCCACCCAATTTTCAAGGCGTAAACCTGGAACTCGCTGAAACTCTTTCATATTATTGGTGACCAAAGTTAAGCCCAATGACCTAGCATGACCCGCAATCATCATATCATAAGGTCCTATGGGTTTACCGATTTGGTATAGCTCTGCTCTTAATTCCCCAAAATGTTGCGCTGCTCGACCATCAAATGCCACAACATCTATTCTTGCTACCAACCCTTCAATATCATGTAGGTTTCTCTCTACTTGAGCAGAACGTTCTGCACCATAAACCAATTCACCAAAAGAAACTGAGGATATACACATTTGCCCATCATGCTGTTGGAATAATTGTCGTACATGTGCTGGGCGGTTCTTGATGGTATAAATCACGATATTCGTATCCAGCATGTATTTAATCACAATTAAAGGGCTTCTCTCTGCTGGTCATCAGGTTGCTCACGATGTTGCATAAAATCATCAGACACACCAACGCTATCAAACCATTGTGCCCAAGATTCTCCAGCAGGTGAAATTATGCGTGTATTACCAATAGCAACAATATCAACCTTGGTAATAGATTCAGGCAATGCCACAGCTTTTGGCAAGCGAACAGCCTGTGTTTTGTTGCTTTTAAATACGGTTGTATGAACTGCTGACATATTCACCTCACTTCTCATACCTATGAACATCACATCTTTTCCTTGGATATATCAAGAGGATATACAAGGATAAATATGTGTAACCTATAAAAAAGCCCACTTTGATTCCTCAAAATGAGCTTATATTTTACGCTAACTTTTTATATTTAATCCGATGTGGCTGGGCTGCATCTTTACCTAACCTACGCTCTTTATCTTTCTCATATTCAGCGAAGTTACCCTCAAACCACTCCACATGCCCATTATCTTCAAAAGCAAGGATGTGGGTCGCAATACGGTCTAAGAACCACCTATCATGCGAAATGACCACGGCACAGCCTGCAAAATCAAGCAGCGCATCTTCCAAGGCGCGAAGTGTTTCCACATCCAAATCATTGGTCGGCTCATCCAGCAGCAATACATTACCACCCTCTTTAAGCATTTTCGCCATATGTAAACGATTGCGCTCACCACCTGACAGCATAGATACTTTCTTCTGTTGGTCGCCACCTTTGAAGTTAAAACGGCCGCAATATGCGCGAGAAGATACTTCTGCTTTACCCAAGGTGATAAAATCAGAACCACCTGAAATCTCTTCAAATACTGTTTTATTATCATCCAAGGCATCACGACTTTGGTCAACATAAGCCAGTTGAACGGTCTCACCCACTGTTAATGTACCTGATGTTGGCTCTTCTTGCCCTGTAATCATGCGGAACAATGTGGTTTTACCCGCACCATTCGCCCCAATCACACCCACGATACCACCACGCGGCAAATTAAAATTTAAATCATCATACAATATGCGGTCACCATAAGCCTTGCTTACATTCTCTGCTTTAATCACCACATCACCCAATCGCTCACCTGCAGGGATAAAGATTTGTTTGGTGGCATTACGCTGTTGCACTTCTTTACTTGCCAATTCATCAAAAGCTTTCAAACGCGCTTTGGATTTGGCATGACGACCTTTGGTACCTTGCCTTACCCATTCCAACTCTTGTTTAATCGCTTTTTGACGAGCTGATTCTTCTTTGCTCTCTTGGCTTAGACGCGCATCTTTTTGCTCAAGCCATGATGAGTAGTTACCCTCAAACGGAATACCTTTACCGCGATCTAGCTCAAGAATCCAACCCGCCACATTATCCAAGAAATACCTATCATGAGTCACAGCAACCACTGTGCCTGTATAATCATGCAAAAAGCGTTCTAACCATGCCACAGACTCTGCATCCAAATGGTTGGTCGGCTCATCCAATAAAATCATATCTGGGTTGGATAATAATAAACGACAAAGGGCAACACGGCGGCGTTCACCACCTGATAATTTGGACACATCCGCATCCCAAGCAGGCAAACGCAATGCATCAGCTGCAATATCTAATTTTCTATCCAAGTCATGCCCATCAGCTGCATTGATTATATCTTCTAACTTAGCTTGTTTCTTGGCTAAGGCATCAAAGTCTGCATCAGGCTCTGCATATTCAGCATACACGGCATCCAAATCTTTCAAAGCTTGGACAACCTCAGCCACAGCTTCTTCAATGTTGCCACGCACATCTTTGGATTCATCCAATTCAGGCTCTTGTGCCAAATAACCAATCTTAATGCCATCGGCAGGGCGAGCTTCACCCAAGATTTCAGTATCAAGACCTGCCATAATTTTTAATAAGGTAGATTTACCCGAACCATTCAGACCCAATACGCCGATTTTTGCACCAGGGTAAAAAGATAACCAAATATCATCCAAAATACGTTTTTTACCATCGACAACTTTGCCAACGCCTTGCATGGTATAAATAAATTGTTCTGCCATTCCACAACCCTTACACTTATTTTTGTGCAGAGTTTAACCAAACAACTACTTTTTGGTACCGTTTTTATCCAAATTAATATAACGATTGGCAGCCCAAAGGTTTTCTTTTTCTGGATGCAAAATTTGGCGTTCGGCTTCTTCTCGACTGTGCGCCAAAATATCTTTGATTAACCATGGGTGTTTTTTCATCATAGGTTCAAAGAGCTCTGCTTTTAAGCGCAACAAACGACATGGTGTACCCGTAACCACACGATATGGCGCACGGAATCCCACCAACAAACCACCCAAATGGAAAATATCACCAGGATGCATGCTACTAATGAGCTCAAAATTACCATCTTCACCTTTTTTCAACATCAAAAGTGTTCCCGACTGCACCATAAAGGCATTATCCCTTGGCAAACCCTGCTCCACTAAGATTTTACTGGGTAAATAGCTGGTATGACGCATAGACAATGCAACTTCTTTACGCTCTTCATCACTTAATTTTTTAAAAATATCATGCTGGCTTAACAAATGATAACCCAAACGACTACGGAACAAGTGATCCAGCAAAGGCTGTACGTTAGGATCCTTAGCCTCTAACTCAACAATATCATTAAATGAAAGCTCCAACAGTTTTACATCAGTTGCACATTTCAACGTTGCAGCACGGCGCATACCTGTGAAGTATGCCACCTCACCCATCAGACAAGGGTGGGTTCTGCTACCCGTCAACGTTGTAGTATTGATATTGGATATTAATACATCCACCTGCCCGTCCACAAGTAGCCACATATGATTGGCAATATCTTCAACTTCACAAATGGTTGCCCCTGCAGGCAAGCTTAACTCTGTGGCATATTTAAAAAGTTGATCCACCAGCATTGCTTCTTCTTCATCATATGCTACATCAAGGTTATGACCTTCAATCTCAGTTTCTACAGACCCATCATGTACCAGATCGTTTAATCGTGACATACTGGCTTGAATCAGTGTACCTGTAGTGTCTGATGGGTTTAACGTCATACTTTCCATCAATTTGGTATAAATTTTTAAAGCTCGTGTATGATCGCCCACATGTTCACTAGCATTGGCGTAATGTAACAATACATCCCTATCTTCGCTCCAAAACTCTGATTCCCATAGTTCACCAAATAGGCGATATGCTTTTTCGTATTCCCCCGCCTCTTCTGCTGCCATGGCGGCACGAAAGGTATTTGATGAATCATCAATGATATAATCACTACCTGACATAACCTATCCTCCATTCCAAAACAAAAACAAATACGTACATTACTTCTTCCCCATAGGATGCGCTTTATTTAGCTCATCATACAGTTGCGACTTTGAAACATGCGTATATATTTCAGTGGTCGTAATGTTCTCATGCCCTAATAATGTCTGCACAGCACGTAAATCTGCACCATGATTTAGCAGGTGTGTCGCAAACGCATGACGCAGCACATGTGGTGAAGGCACAGGGCTTAGTCCAACCAATATAGCACAATTATGCACACAACGCCACAATGTTTGTCGTGATAAATGCCCTTTTTTGCTCGGGAATAGAAAAACACTCGTGGTTGTTCGTATTTTTAGCCATTTTTTTAACCAGAAATCAGCTTGTTCACCATAAGGAATTTCTCGTTCCTTATTGCCTTTACCAATCACACGTAATGTTTTTTGTTTTTGATTAATATTGGCTACTTTCAAGCTTGCCAATT